>JAJXTI010000069.1 GCA_021783915.1 bacterium | reverse complement strand
CTTCTTTTTCGATTTCGGGAAGGATGATGTTACGGACGATCTGAGAAGCGATGCTGTGGGGCTTATTGATGGTGTTTGGCTGATTGGCTTGGCTCACGGCACTGTGTTTCCGCAACGCCAAGTAATCTTCATCCAGCATCACCTTCAAGTGCCCGCTGACAACAAACGCTGTCTGGCCGTGTTCATAGACGCTGGCCTCGTCCGCCAGGATCCATACCTTATTAAAGGTATTGACCGGGATTTGGGTGGTGCCGTACATCTGTCGGGCTTTGGCGTAAACTATGTTCCAGAATTCTCTGCCTAAATTTTTCTCAGGATAGATAAGTGATGCAGTCAGCTGTTTGAGGATGTAATCCTGGGCCAAGATATCTCGGCCAAGAGCTGTCTGGCCTAAAGCTTGCGGGATCATGCGGTCTTTTTCATAGGGGCTGAGGTTGACCCACAGATCTTTTTTAGGAATAGTCAGGCAGACAAAAAAGTATTTAATCAACCGGTCGCCTTCCTTCTTTAAGGCATCACCGGACAGACCACTATGGCCAGTATCAACAATAAAATCAAAAAGAAATGGATTGTTTTTATGGATGATCAGGCCCTTGATCAGGGCAGGTTCAAAAACCGGGCTTAAATTGATCATGCTTCCGGGCGCCGGTAAATTTAAGACATCGGCATGGGCTGGCTTATAAGGGCAGACCAAAGAAAAAACAAAGGTGATAATCACAACCCAACTAAATGAACGTTTAAACATTTTTTCTCTCTTGGGAAAAGGCAATAAATTTTCGCATTAGAGCGGAAGTAATTATTTAGGTAATGTGCCAGGGAAACTGCCTGAAGACGAAAAATCTTTATGATAAAAATAATAACAGGATAAATCGTACAAAAGGAAGTATATCATATGGAAATCATTTTTGAAAATCTTGAAGACAGAATAGGTATTATGTAACATATTTATATATATAATGTTATATAATATATAAAAATACTTCTTAAAATTTTATGGGAATTAAATTCCGAACAAAAATTTGAATGAGAGAAGTTGGCTTCAAATAATACTCCTCGATTGGGTGATAAAATGCCAAGCTTTAAAGCTTGCTATATGGTAACTCCGAGGTACTGAGGATAGTCTTTCAGGCCTTAGGCGTAGCGCCACCGCCAGAATCATCTCTTACAATAAGAGACAATCCATAGTGTCCCGTCAAGCCGAACCGGGCCTATTCTCATTGCTCAAGTGATTTTTTATGAGGTCAAAGTGTCGAAGTTACGAGAAAAACAGGTTAATGATTAATGTTTCCCTGGATAAATAAGGCATTTAGTGTTGGTTAACAGGTTTTTTGAAGGCGTATATATAATGCGCCATATAGGAAGGAAGCATAGGTAACACAAAGGCACCGATACACGCAAGGCCGTAAGAAAAACTTTGAAAAAAAGCGGCTTTGATAAATTGGCTGTCATAGAAGTGGCCCGCCAAATCAAATCCAACGCGTATAAGAAAAAAAATTCTCCAGAATTTTAAAGAACTTTTAATGTCAAAAGCGTAAAAGAACACCACTAAGAGGCTGATGAGATTGATGATAATGCTTAAGACATTTAAGATAAACAACAGACAATAGCGTTTGTTAAAAGCCATGAGCATGGTGTAATACATAAGAAAAGAGGAATCTTTAGAATAGATGTCCCATAGATTTAAAAAGACGATGCCGGTAAACAAAATACCATAAAGTTTCCAAGGCCATTTTTTCATGCGGTTATTATACACCGCGGTCGGCTTGCGGCTAAGATTTTTAAAAATGTTTTTGTAATGTTTTCTTAAGGTGTTAAAATTATTTCAATGAATGAAGAGTTTTACTATATCGTTTCTAAAATCTGCCAGGAAGACCCCCGTTATCATGCTGATGCTTACGAATTTGTCATGGAAGCCCTGAATTTCGCCCAAAAGAAGTTTAAACGTACCAGGCATATCAATGGTCATGAGTTTTTGGAGGGAATTAAAGGGCTTTTAATGAAAAAATTCGGCCCTATGACCATCCCTGTGCTGGACTATTGGGGCATCAAAAAGACCGATGATTTCGGTAACATTGTTTTTAACCTCGAAAAATATAAAATTATTTCCCGGGACAGACAGGACCAGTACGAGACCTTTAAAGACGGTTATGATTTTCAGGAAGTCTTTGACAAAGGTTACCGTAAACAGCTCGCCAAACGCTTAAAAACCATGCGTTTTTAGGTTATACTTTGTCCTTTTGAGATATAATCTTTCCATGTCCCAAGATTTAAGTGATATTCCCGTCCAGTTCCTCAAAGGCGTGGGGCCGACCAAAGCCAAGCTGTTGGCGAATCTGGGGATCCATACCATTGATGATTTATTGTATTTGTTCCCTTATCGCTATGAAGACCGTTCTCAATTGATGCCCATTGCCATGGTCAAAGCGGGTGAGAAGCAAACGGTAGCAGGCCAGGTGTTTAAAGTTGGAAAGCGTAATTTTTATTCCAGGACCAGGGCTTTCGAAATCGTTGTGGGCGATAAGACCGGACGGATTTTTTGTGTGTGGTTTAATCAGCCGTATTTGGATAAATATTTTAAAGAAGGCCAGGAAATTGTTTTGTACGGGCGGGTGGAAGTTTTTAAGAATCGTTTACAAATGCTCATGCCCGATTTTGAACTTATCCCCCCTGAAGACAGGACCTTGAACATGGGGCGCATCGTGCCGGTTTATCCATTGACCCGTGGCGTTACCCAGCGGTATCTACGCAAGATCATCGACACGGCGTTAAGACTTTATGCCGGCCAGATCAAAGATGTGGTTCCCTGGGACATCCGTCGCCGACATCAATTGGGAGACATTGCCGATAACATCGAACATATCCATTTTCCAAGGACGGAGCAAGACCAACAGAAAGCCAATGGCCGGGTGGCCTTTGAAGAGTTCTTTTTGTTTCAAATTTGCGTCATCCTGCGCAGGCTCAGCATTGTCCATAAAAAAGGTTTCGCCCATCAGATTGAGGCCCCTTTCATTGGGCAATATAAGAAAAATTTCCCTTTCGTTTTGACCGTGGCACAGTGCAGGGCCATCGAAGAAATAGCGGTGGACATGAGAAAAGCGAGGCCCATGCTGAGACTCCTGCAAGGTGATGTGGGCTGCGGCAAGACCGTCGTGGCATTTTTGGGCTGCATGGCCGCCGTTAAAAACGGTGCGCAAGCGGCCATCATGGCCCCGACGGAAATCTTAGCCAGCCAACATTACGTAAATTTAAAACGGTTTTTTGCCCAGGGCCCTTTTAAGGAGACCCGTGTGGGGTTATTGACCAGCCGCATGCCTAAGAAACACAAAGACACGCTTTACCGACAGTTAAAGGAAAAAGAAATTGATATTATTATCGGTACCCATGCGTTACTTCAAGCGACAGTTGATTTCGCGAATTTGAGTTTTGTTGTCATCGATGAGCAGCATAAATTCGGTGTCAGCCAGCGCGCTTTGCTTTCATCAAAGGGGAGTAATCCTGATGTTTTGATTATGACCGCGACCCCTATTCCAAGGACTTTGTGCTTGACGCTTTACGGGGATTTGGATATCTCGATCATTGATCAACTGCCGCCCGGGAGGGGAAAAATTTCGACTTATCAATTTTCGACAGAGAAAGCCCCAGGGGTCTATGAGCGGGTCCGTCAGTGGGTGGCCGCAGGCACGCAGGCGTATATCATTTATCCTTTGGTGGAGGAAAGTGAGAAGCTGGACCTAAAAGCAGCCAAGGAAAGTTTTGAGCATTTTGTCCAATTTGAATTTAAGGGGTTTCGTTTAGGCATGGTACACGGGCAGATGGACAGGAGTGATGTAGAGAACATCATGCAGGAATTTAAACAGCATGACATTGATATTTTGGTGGCCACGACAATTTTGGAGGTTGGTATCGACGTGCCCAATGCCAATGTGATGGTCATTGAACATGCCGAGCGTTTTGGTCTGAGCCAATTGCATCAACTCAGGGGCCGTATCGGCCGCGGACCAAAAGACGCCATTTGTCTTTTGGTCGCTGACCCATCCACTGAAGAAGCCAAGGCCAGGTTGGAGGCCATTGTCAAGACCACGGATGGTTTTAAGATTGCCGAATATGACCTACAAATCCGCGGGCCAGGACATTATTTCGGCAGGTACCAGCATGGGCTCAATGAGCTTCGGGTGGCCAACCCTGTTACTCAATTGGATTTATTAGAGAAGGCCAGGTTTGAAGCTGGGAATTTGATCAAAGAAGATTCTTCTTTACAAAACCCTGCACATACAGTAATTAAACAGGTTATTAAGAAACGTTATCCGCAGTATTTGGACATGGTTTTAGCGGGGTAATAATAGCATGATTAAACAGTTATTATGTACGGCACGGACTATTTTTGCCGTCATCTATGGTTTACAGCTCGTCTGTCTAAAGAATACCCAGGGCTTTTGACATCCTCGTTGTAAAGTCTTGATGACATTTAGCCGTGTGGGCCCGCTAATAGTGAAAGGGAATATGAAAATCTTAGCCGGAAAATATAAGGGACGTAATTTTTATATGCCCTCAGGGATCAGGCCAACGCAGAATATTTTTCGGGCAGCGGTTTTTGATATCTTGGGGCATGATTTAAAGGGGCTGTCCTTGCTGGAGCTTTACGCCGGAAGCGGGGCCATCAGTATGGAAGCCATTTCCAGGGGGGTCTCGTCATCTGTCATGGTTGAACATGACCCTAAAAATGCCCAGGTCATCCGTGAGAACTGCGATCTTTTAGGAATAGATTTAGGAGGAGCCCACAGTCTCATTCAAGCTGACGCTTTGGCTACTATCAAGCGTCTTTCCGCCGATAAGCTGTGTTTTGATGTCGTATTTTTAGATCCTCCATATGGCCTTAAACTGGCTAAAAAAACCTTGAAAGTCTTGAAGGCCAATGATATATTACACCCTCAAAGTTTTGTGGTTGCCCAGTATGATCGTATGGATTCATTCGAGATTCCCGATGGCTTTTCAATTATAACCCATCGCCATTATGGGGCATCGTATCTGATGATTTTACAAAAGGTTAGTGGAGCATAATGTCTCATTCGACAGCCGCTATTTATCCAGGCAGTTTTGACCCCGTGACCAACGGCCACTTGGATGTGATCCAAAGGGCGGTGCGGGTCTTTGACCGCGTGGTGGTGGCCGTGGCCAATAATACCAGTAAAAAGGCCATTTTTTCTATCAGTGAACGGGTCAATTTGCTTAAAATTGCGACTAAAGGCATCAAAGGGGTTGAAGTGGACACTTTTGACTCTTTAATTATAGAGTACGCTAGATACAAAAGAATCCATGTTTTGATCCGGGGGTTACGCATGACCTCAGATTTTGATTACGAGTTTCAAATCGCGTTGACCAACCGCCGTTTGGCGGGAGATATAGAAACCGTTTTTTTAATGCCTTCGGAGCAGGTGTCATTTGTTTCTTCGAGCCTGCTTAAAGAGGTGGCCAGCCTAAACGCAGACATATCTTCCTTTGTTCCCAAGGTGGTGGAACGCAAATTAAAACAACGGCTTTGCAGATGATCAAATTTTCTGTTCGTGATGTGGCTTCCAAGGGATTGGAAATCAACCAAATTGTTCCTAAAGAGGGGATAGGTTTGTCTGACGAAGAAATTGATTTACGTTCGCCAATTACGATCAATGTCGGGATTAAACGAGTGGACAATCATATCATAGCGCATACGAAAGTCAGCGCTGACCACGGTTACATGTGTTCCCGCTGCTTGGAAGATTTTCATGAAGTGCGAAGGAATGAATACTATTTTGATTTCGAAGTAAACCCCGAAGTGGAGTATATCGACCTGGGTGAAGAAATACGACAGGAAATGATCCTGGCGGATCCTGCGCGGATTTTATGTAAGAGTGATTGTAAAGGGATTTGTCCTGGTTGCGGGGCGAATTTAAATAAAGAAAAGTGCAAGTGTAAATAAGGAGAATTATCATGCCATTACCAAAACGCCAACATTCCAAACAACGTGGACGTAAACGCCGCACGCATTGGAAGGTGACGGTCGCTTCATTGCGCAAATGCCCCCAATGCCATAAGCCCGGGCTTTCTCACCGCGTCTGTCCTTTCTGCGGTTATTATAAGGGCGCGCAAGTTGTTGAAGTTAAATCATAAAAGGATCCTCCTAACCCCCGGGGTTAGGAGCGCGTGAGATGGTGTATTTATGAAGATTGTCATTGATGCCATGGGTGGGGACTATGCTCCGGAAAATGTCATTGCTGGGGTCGTTGAAGCTATTAAAGAGTTCCAGGTTTCCATTGCTTTGGTAGGGCAACAAGACCGTGTGGAAGCGGAATTAAAAAAACATTCTTACCCGCGTGACATGGTAGAGATTGTCCATGCGCCTGAAGTTGTGGCCATGGATGACCATGCCGTTGCGTCTATCCGTCAGAAAAAAAATTCATCCATTACAATCGGTATGGGTCTTTTAAAAAAGGGAGGTTACGATGCCTTTGTCAGCGCCGGTAACACGGGGGCCGTCGTCGCGGCATCGACTTTCGTATTGGGAATGATTCCGGGTGTAGACCGTCCCGGTATTGGCTGCGTTATCCCTTCTTTGAAGGAATTTAACCTGATGATTGATATGGGTGCCAACACAGCGGCCAAACCCGAACATTTACTGCAGTATGCCAAAATGGCCAAGGTTTATGTCCAGGAGGTCATCGGCAGAAGCAATCCCAAGGTGGCGCTCCTTAATATCGGCGAAGAAGAAGGCAAAGGGACAGGTTTGGAAAAGGAAGCTTATAAGCTACTGGAAGAGAAAGAACCCGCCTTTATCGGAAATGTGGAAGCCAATGAGATTTATACTGGCAAGGCGGACTGTATTGTTTGCGATGGTTATGTGGGGAATGTGGCGCTGAAAGTTTCGGAAGGGTTGATGGAGTCGGTGGGTATTTTAATGAAGCGGGAAATCATGAGAAATCCCATCGCAATTTTCGGAGCGTTTTTATTAAAAAGCACGCTAAGTCGGGCCAAGAAATCCATTGATTATGCCGAATACGGCGGGGCGCCTTTATTGGGCGTTGATGGCCTGGTGCTTATCAGCCATGGCCGTTCCTCGCCAAAGGCCATTAAAAACGCCATCCGCCAGGCCAAGCGTGAGATTGAACATAATATTTTGGTCAAAATAAAAGAGGTTTTATGACAAAAGTAGGCATTTTAGGCGTTGGGGCATATCTTCCTGCCAGGAAGCTCACAAATTTAGATTTGGAAAAGATGGTCGATACGTCCGATGAATGGATCCGCTCGCGTACGGGTATTGTGGAGAGGCGTATTGCCTCAGAATCGGAGTCCACCAGTGTTTTGGCCATTAAAGCGGCTCAGGCGGCGCTAAAAGATGCTAAAATTTCTGTGGATAAAATTGATTTGATTGTCGTTGGTACAATTAGTCCCGACAGCAATTTTCCTTCCATGGCTTGCAAAGTTCAGAGGGCTATTGGCGCCAAAAAAGCTGCGGCCTTTGACGTTTCCGCTGCCTGTTCCGGGTATTTATACGCCCTGACGACCGCCAAACAATACATCCAAACTGGCCTGGCCAAGTGCGCGCTGGTCATCGCGGCCGAGCGCATCACTAATTTTATCAATTGGAAAGACAGGAATACATGCGTGCTTTTTGGGGACGGGGCGGGCGCGTGTGTGTTGGGTAAGGTCAAATCCGGTGGAATCACGGCGGATTTTATACAGGCTTTCGGCGATCACGGGGACTTGATGTATGTTGTCCCTGCAGAGACCAGGCGGCCTTTGGAGGTGGAAAAAAGTGGTACGTATCAATTGCCTTACGTGGTCATGCAGGGCAAAGAGCTGTTTAAGATAGCTGTCAATTCCATGGCCGATGCGGTTGAGGCGGTATTAAAGAAAGCCAAACTTAAAAGTTCACAGATCGATTGCATTGTCCCGCACCAGGCCAATGACCGTATTATTTCAGCCGTGGCTTATAAATTGGGGATCCCCAAAGAAAAAATTTTTGTGAATATTGATAAATACGGCAATATGTCAGCGGCGTCCATTGCCGTGGCATTATACGAAGCGGTCAAGTCCAAACGTGTTAAAAAGGGTGATAATGTCGTTTTGGTCGCCTTCGGTGCCGGTTTGGTCAGCGGAGCGAATGTGATTAAATGGTGACGTAAACGAAATGTTTAAGTCATCTTGCGGTAGTTGCCGAAGGATTTTAATATGAAGCAAGTTGCATTGATTTTTCCCGGTCAAGGCGTACAGAAGATCGGCATGGGTCTGGAATTTTATCAAATTTGCCCTGAAGCCAAAGCTATTTTCGATGAAGCAGATACTATTTGTGCCAATGGCTTGACCAAGGTCATTTTTGAAGGGCCTGAGACTGTGCTGACCTCGACGGCCTATTGCCAGCCGGCCATTCTGACGGCCAGTGTTGCTGCGCTTAAAAGTTTCCAGGCCCACCCCAAATCCAGAAATATTTTTATAAAATTTACGGCAGGTTTGAGTTTAGGGGAGTATTCGGCTTTGGTCGCTTCAGGGGCCATTTCTTTTTCTGACACTTTGCGTCTAGTGCAAAAACGTGCGGCCTTTATGGAAGAAGCCACCCAGGAAGTCAAAGGAGCCATGGCCTCGGTCATTGGGTTTGATAAAGCCAAACTCATTGAGATTTGTCAGGAAACGGGCGTAGAAGTGGCGAATTTTAATTCCCATGAACAGATTGTGATTACCGGCCACGCAGACAAAGTATCGGCTGCCATTGGGATGATTAAAGTGGCGGGAGGGGAGCGGGTGATTCCTTTGGCCGTCAGTGGAGCGTTTCATTCCACACTTATGAGTTCTGCGGCCGATCGTTTCGCTCAAATTTTAAAAAATGTTTCCATCGATTCGACGGCCATTAAAGTTGTAAGCAATGTCAACGCTAGGCCCCAGGAAGACGCCGAAACCATCCGCCAAAATTTGGCCCGGCAAATCACGGCTTCTGTGCAATGGGCCGCTTCCATAGAATATATGATTGCCGGGGGCGTCACAGAATTTATTGAAATCGGCCCGGGTAAAGTCTTGAAAGGCCTCATGCGCCGCATCAACTCTTCCGTTGTTGTCCACAACATCGAAAAGCCCGCCGACATAAACTCCTTGGCCCTTTAAATTCTATAGGTTTGTTGGCAAAAGGCAGGCAGTAGGATATATTTTGGATAAGCGTATGATTGGGATGAAGTTAAAAATGATATTTTAAAGCGTGAACGGGATTACGTTTGAAGAAGCCGTTTTTTAGTTTAATAATATGAAACAGTATGTTCAGGCGGGCCAGCCATTTTTTTAATTATTCGCCTCGCGGTTTTTTCGAAATGATATAATAAAAAAATCAGTCGAGTCGGTCACTTTAAAGGGGAGGGTCTTTATGAGACAAATTTATTCTTTGCTTTTTATAGCGGTATTTATGTTTGTGGTTTCCGGTTGCGCGGATAACCAGACAAGGGTAGGGGAAGGGGCGGCCCTTGGAGGCATCTTGGGTGCGGGAGCAGGTGGCATTATTGGTCATCAGACCCATAGCGATGTGGCCGGCGTTTTAATAGGTGGTGCGGTAGGCGCGGCCAGCGGTGCGGTGATAGGTTCACAGATCCCCAAGCAGCCACAGTACACCCCCTATCCGGCTCAACCTATTTCCCAGATTACCATGCAGCAGATTGTTGACTGGACAAGGCAAGGGATAAGCAGCGATGAAATCATCTCAAGAATAAGGATCACTCATTCCAACTACGCTTTAACTGCGGATGATATCAACTACCTTAGAAGACAAGAGGTCAGCGAACGGGTCATTGAGAGTATGCAGGCCACCAGATAAATCCTGTGGATAAAAAATATTATCTTCTTCTGGCTATTTTTATTCTGGTGTGTTTTAGTCCATGTTTGGGCGCTCAATTTTTACATTGGGACGATACAGCCCATTTCTTAACCAACCCCTACGTCTACAGTTTATCCTGG
>JAJXTI010000068.1 GCA_021783915.1 bacterium | reverse complement strand
ACCTGATTTAATCAAACTTTCCAATACCTTGTGATTATTTAAACGTAGATCTACCCGACGACAAAAATCAAAAATAGACGTAAACATGCCTTCTTTTTCTCTTTGCTCTACCATCGATTCAATGGCGCTGCTACCGATATTTTTTACCGCCAGAAGACCGTAGCGGATAGTATGGTCATTAACCACAGAAAACCGGGCCAAAGAACTGTTAATATCTGGCGGCAATATTTTAATCCCCATAGCTTCAGTTTCTTTGACATACTCGACAACCTTATCAGTATTGTCTCTTTCCGAAGTTAATAGAGCACACATGAATTCTACCGGATAATTGGCCTTCAAATAGCCTGTTCTATAAGTAATAAGCGCGTAGGCAGCTGAATGACTACGATTAAAACCGTAACCAGAGAAATAATCAATCAAATCAAACAAACGGTTGGCCTCTTCTTGAGAAATCCCGCTTTCTTTGGCACAGCCATTAACGAAAAATGAACGCATTTTGGCCATTTCAGCAGGGATTTTCTTGCCCATGGCTTTACGTAAATCATCCGCCTGGGTCATGTTAAAGCCGGCCAAAACAGAAGCTATCTGCATGACCTGCTCTTGGTAGACAATGATACCATAGGTCGCTTTAAGAACTTCTTCAAGTTTAGGGTGAGGATAGATGATTCTATTTTCCCCGCGTTTGCGTTTGGTAAAATCTTCCAACATGCCCGAGCCCATAGGTCCTGGTCTATAAAGGGCAAGAATGGCGATTAAATCTTCAAATTCAGAGGGTTTCATTTTCTTCAAAAGATCCCTCATCCCCCCACTTTCCAACTGAAACACTCCCGAAGCATTAGCTTGAGAAAGCATGGCATAGGTCTTAGCATCATCCAAAGGAAGTTTATCAATGTCAATTTTAATCCCCTTGTGCTGTCTGATTAACTTTAAGGAGTCTTCAATAACCGTTAACGTGCGTAAACCAAGAAAATCCATTTTTAAAAGACCTATTTTGGAAATTCCATCCATGTCAAAGGCCGTGGTTACCTGCCCATCGGAGCTTTTAAACAAAGGCACGTGTTCGGTCAGAGGTTTATCAGAGATGACTACCCCGGCCGCGTGGATTGAAGCGTGACGATTTAGACCCTCTAAAACCTTGGCCGTATTAAGCAGGTCGCGGGCCGTTTTATCAGATTCCATAAGTCCTTTTAACTGGGGCTCCACATTGATGGCATCATCGATGGTAATGCCAATTTCATTGGGAATCATTTTGGCAATGCGGTCGACGTCCGCATAACTAACCGCCATAGCCCGTCCCACATCACGGATCGCCGCCTTGGCTTGCATACTTCCAAAGGTGATAATTTGAGCCACGTTATCACGACCATATTTTTGGGTCACATAATCAATAACTTCCCCTCGACGCTCATAACAAAAATCAATATCAATATCCGGCATGCTTTTTCGCCCGGGATTTAAAAACCGCTCAAAAAGAAGTCCATATTTAATGGGGTCTAAATCTGTAATCCCTAAAAGATAACTGACTAAACTGCCTGCCGCAGAGCCACGTCCAGGACCAACCGGGATCCCACGTTTCTTGGCATAATGAATGAAATCCCAAACAATCAAAAAATAACTGACAAAACCCATGTTTTCGATAGTGGCCAGCTCATGTTCCAGACGCTGATAAAGTTCCTCAGTGACCCTGCCACTATAACGGTGTTTAAAGCCTTCTTCACATAATCGACGCATATATATTTTATCATCTATGCCTTGCGGGGTTTCATAACGGGGTAAATGGTAGTGATCAAAATCCAGTTTTATATTGCTTCTTTCCGCTATTTCGACCGTATTACTTAAAGCTTCCGGAACCCAGGCGAAGGTGGCAGCCATTTCTTGAGGGGTTTTGAAATAAAATTGGTCTGTTCCGAAACACATATGATTGGGATCATTTAATGTCGTCTGAGTTTGGATGCACAAAAGCGTTTCATGTGCATAGGCTTGATCATGGTTAAGATAATGCACATCATTGGTAGCAACCATCTTAAGCCCTAATTCATGGGCAATCTTAACTAGTCCTTCGTTGATCTTTTTCTGCTCTTTCAAACCATGGTCCATAAGCTCGATATAAAAATTGTCCTTACCAAAAATTTGCGCCAATTCATCGGCACACTCAAGAGCGGCATTGTAATTACCTTTAAGAAGAAAGCCGGACACCTCTCCTTTTAAACAAGCTGAGGTGCAGATAAGTCCTTGGGAATAACGGGACAATAATTCCTTGTCCATGCGCGGCTTATAATAAAAACCTTCCAGGTAGGCGCCGGAAACGAGTTTAATGAGGTTGGAATAGCCTTGGTTATCTTTGGCCAAAAGCAAAAGATGGGCAATATTTTTTTGGTCTGAACTCTTTTCCAGCCTGCCGCCGGGGGCGATATAAGCTTCACAGCCAATAATAGGTTTAATCCCTGCTTTTTGGGCGGATTGATAGAAATGAACGGCACCAAACATATTGCCGTGGTCGGTCATTCCTAAGGCCTTCATGCCGGAATCAGCGGCCTTATGGATCAATTCTTCCACCCGGCAAGCGCCGTCTAAGAGGGAATATTGTGTATGGACATGGAGATGAATGAATTCAGGGGTGCTCATAAAATAAAACGACCTCAAATATTAAAGTGAAAGATACTTTAACACTTGAGGCTGCGAATAATCAATATAAAACTATTCCCATTCAATAGTTGCCGGTGGCTTAGAGCTAATGTCGTAAACAACGCGATTGACGCCCTTAACTTCGTTAATGATACGGTTGGAAATCTTCCCTAAAAGATCATGCGGCAGAGGAGCCCAGTCCGCAGTCATTCCATCAATACTGTTCACACAGCGAATGGCTATAACATTCTCATAGGTACGGCTGTCTCCCATAACCCCAACGGTTTTAATGGGAAGTAATACCGCAAAAGACTGCCATAATTCATGATAAAGTCCGGATTTTTTGATTTCATCAAGAACCCTTTCATCAGCTTCACGCAAAATATCCAAACGTTCTTTGGTCACTTCCCCGATGACACGGATCGCTAAACCAGGCCCTGGGAACGGTTGTCTCTTAAGAACCGATTCCGGCATCAACAAACTCTTGCCAATCAAACGAACCTCATCCTTAAAAAGCTCACGCAAAGGTTCCACCAACTTAAATTTCATGTCTTTGGGCAGCCCACCTACGTTATGGTGGCTTTTAATGACGGCTGTAGGTCCACCATGCGCTGAAACGGACTCAATCACGTCGGGATACAATGTGCCTTGTCCAAGGAATTCAACCCCCTTAATGCGTTTGGCAGAATCCTGAAAGACACGCACAAATTCATCACCGATGATTTTACGCTTTTGCTCAGGGTCTTCGACTCCTTTAAGACGATCCAAGAAACGTCTTTGGGCATCAACAACCGTTAAATTCATTTTAAAA
Source organism: bacterium (assembly GCA_021783915.1). GTDB lineage: Bacteria > Omnitrophota > Gorgyraeia > Zapsychrales > Fredricksoniimonadaceae > JACQCF01. Next base: position 6,611 of record JAJXTI010000068.1, on the reverse strand, counting down.
TTACCTTTAAACGTACGTACCACGGAAGAAGCTTCATTGTGGCGTAAAAGACCATTGTCAACAAAAATGCAATAAAGCTTACCACCGATAGCTTTCTGAAGCAAAAGAGCGGCTACGGAAGAGTCCACCCCTCCACTTAATCCCAGAACTACTTTTTTATTACTCACGGTCTCTTTAATTTGCTTAACCGACGCATCAATAAAGCGATCCATGGTCCAGCGGGGCAGACATCCGCAGATAGTATAGGCAAAATTCTGTATGACCTGTAGGCCCCTCTGAGTATGCACCACTTCAGGATGGAACTGTACACCCCAAATTTTACGGGAGCGGTTAGCAATGGCCGCATTAGCGGCATTAAGAGTGTGGGCAATACGAATAAAACCAGGTGGTGGTGCGGCAATTTCATCACCATGGCTCATCCAGCATGTTAAATTGGTCGATAAATTGACAAAAAGATCTTTATTGTTATCGATAAAAAGCTCGGCTTTACCGTATTCACGGCCTTTGGCTTTGGCAACCTTACCACCTAACAAATGAGTGATAGCCTGCATCCCGTAACAAATACCCAGGACGGGGATACCTATTTTGAAAATTTCTGCCGACGGTAATGGCGCTTTTGAATCATAGACACTCAGTGGCCCACCAGAGAGAATAATCCCTTTGGGGTGAATATTTTTAATTTCGTTAACATCAATATTATAGGGAACAATTTGGCTAAATACTTTGCTTTCACGAATACGACGAGCAATTAACTGAGTATATTGAGAACCAAAATCCAAAACGAGAATAACATCACGGCTTCGTTGTTTCTTAACTTCCATAGGCATTGTTTTAGAGGAAGAACGAAGCTTGATGGGCTTCATCAAGCCATGCACTGCTTTTCTTTTACCGGCTTTTCTGATACCAAATTTTATGGTTTTCTTAGCAGTTTTCTTGACGGTTTGTTTGACAACTTTTTTAGTGGCTTGTTTAGCCATAGCTGATCTCCTCCTCCCAAAAGGGAGCCTTCGACTACTTCCCCATTCCTACACGCTGCCCGATCTGGAATACTTTTCCTTCTGTTTGGATTGACGGGGCCAAAATCATTTCCACATCATGCATTTCGCTGATATTACGGGCCCCTAAAGAACCCATAGAAGTCTTTAAAGCACCCACTAAATTTTGAGAACCGTCGTCGACTTTAGCCGGGCCTAACAAAATTTCTTTTAATGTACCGCTAAGGCCAACACGAATTCTTGTGCCTCGAGGCAAATTAGCGTGAGAAGTGGCCATGCCCCAGTGATAACCGCGGCCCGGGGCCTCTTGGGCTTTGGCAAAAGCAGAACCAACCATGACCGCATCTGAACCCGCAGCAAAGGCTTTACAAATCTCCCCGCCAATACGCATACCGCCGTCAGTGATAATGGGCACATACCTGCCACGGCGTTTAAAATAATAATCACGGGCGGATGAGCAATCCACAGTGGCAGTTATTTGGGGGACCCCTATACCTAGGACCCCTCGGGAAGTACACGCCGCCCCAGGGCCAATGCCCACCAAGATAGCTGAAGCTCCCACTTCCATAAGTTCAAGAGCCATATCATAAGTCACCACATTGCCAATGATGATAGGTACCTTGGCGGCAGTACAAAATTTCTCTAGATCTAAAATCTTATATTCAGTGGCAATATGGCGTACAGTGGCCACCGTCGACTGGACAATAAAAGCATCTACACCGGCTTCTAGGGCCACTTTATAAAAACGCTCCGCATTCTGAGGAATACAGCTAACAATGGCAGGAACCTTGGCTTTTTTAATCTGCTCGATACGTTTAGCAATGAGTTTATCTTTGACAGGAAAATTTTTGCCATCATAAAGACTTTGAACAAGTTTAGTCGCTTCTTCCGGAGTTGCTTTGGCAATTTGGTCTAATATTTCGTCAGGGTCATCGTAACGGGTTTGGATACCATCAAGGTTAAGAACAGCTATTCCTCCCAATTTACCCATGGCAATAGCGAATTTAACGTCTACAACCCCATCCATCGAGGCAGCTAAAATAGGGACAGAAAATTTATATTTACCCAAAACAAAAGTGGTGTCCACTTCGTTAGGGTTAACAGTTACCATTCCAGGAACTAAAGCAACTTCATCAAAACCATAACATCTGCGCGCTCTACGGCCAATTCCAATCCACTCAGCCATTTCATAACCTCCGTATTCTCAATAAGATAGAATCTATGAAAATTTGTCTAAAAAACATAAATTTTTTTGAAAAAAAATTATATCAAATGGACATAGTTGATGTCAATATAAAAAATTACCCCCACTGCCCAGCCAAACGAAGGGATAAAGCAGTGGGGGTAATTGAACCTACGATATTACCCAACAGTGCGTCACATGTTCATTAATACATCCCGCCCATACCGCCGCCCGGAGGCATTGCTGGCATGGCAGGCTTATCTTTTTCCGGAACATCGGTGACCAGACACTCCGTAGTTAACAACAAACCCGCAATACTAGCCGCATTTTGAAGAGCGGTTCTGGTGACTTTAGCAGGATCAATAACGCCGGATTTGAACATATCGACGTATTCATCCTTATTAAAATCATATCCAATGTTATGATCTTTTTCATTTTTTAAATGCTCAACAATCACTGACCCTTCTAAACCGGCATTAAATGCCAATTGACGAACCGGTGATTCCAAGGAACGGCGAACTATATCAGCACCTGTCTTTTCATCACCTTTAAGGCCAGTATTCTCTAATTCATTAATACAACACAATAAGGCGACACCGCCACCTGGAACAATACCTTCTTCAACGGCTGCACGGGTGGCGTGTAAAGCGTCTTCCACGCGGGCCTTTTTCTCTTTCATTTCGCTCTCGGTAGCCGCTCCCACATTAATGATCGCCACACCACCGGAAAGCTTGGCCAAACGTTCCTGTAGCTTCTCTTTATCATAAGAAGAATCAGTACCATCAATTTGATTCTTGATCTGAGTAATGCGCCCCTTAATATCAGCTTGTTTACCTGCACCCTCAACAATAGTTGTATTATCTTTATCAATTCTAACCTTTTTAGCACGACCAAGATCAGCAACATCAACATTTTCTAACTTCAGGCCTAAATCTTCTGTGATGGCTTTCCCGCCGGTCAAAACAGCGATGTCTTTGAGCATCTCTTTGCGACGATCACCATAGCCGGGCGCTTTAACGGCTGCGCAATGCAAGGTACCGCGCATTTTATTAACCACTAATGTCGCCAAAGCCTCTCCTTCAACATCTTCACAGATAATGAGTAAAGGACGACCGCTTTTAGCAACCTTCTCCAACAAAGGTAAAATGTCCTTAATGGAAGAAATTTTCTTTTCATAAAGAAGAATAAAAGGGTCTTCCACTTCACAAATCATTTTCTCCATATCGGTTGAAAAATATGGGGAAAGATATCCTTGGTCAAACTGCATACCTTCAACGATTTTAAGTTCGGTATTGATGGTTTTGGATTCTTCTACGGTGATGACCCCATCCTTACCTACCGCCTCAAAGGCTTCAGCAATTTTCTTGCCAATAACAGTATCGCTGTTAGCAGCAATAGCAGCTACCTGTTCCACTTCCTTAGAATTTTTCAAATCGACTTTTTTAGCAGTCTTCCCGATTTTAGCGACAACTTTTTCAACAGCTTGCTCAATCCCACGCTTTAAGGCCATGGGATTTGCCCCTGCAGTTACGTTCTTTAAACCTTCGCGATAGATCGCTTCAGCCAAAACAGTGGCGGTCGTTGTGCCGTCCCCGGCAATGTCAGATGTTTTTTCAGCCACTTCTTTGACCATCTGAGCGCCCATATTTTCAAAGGGATCTTCCAATTCGACTTCTTTAGCCACCGAAACACCGTCTTTAGTGACTGTAGGAGAACCGAATTTCTTGTCTAAAACCACATTGCGGCCTTTAGGACCTAAGGTCACCTTCACCGCACGGGCCAATTGCTCGACACCGCTTAAAATTTTACGACGTGCTTCATCTTCAAATATTAACTGTTTTGCTCCCATATGAATCCTCCATTTTTATATTAGATAATCCCTCGCCTTCTACTGGCCCGGGATAAAATTAACCTGATGCTTTATTTCACAATTGCTAAAATATCTTCTTCCTTCATAATTAATAATTCTTCGCCATCTTTGGTGGTGATTTCCGTACCAGAATATTTACCATATAAAACACGGTCCCCCACTTTGACTTCCGGAGCTTGTACTTGACCACTTTCTAAAATTTTACCTTTTCCAACAGCTACAATTTTGCCTTCTTGGGGCTTTTCTTTTGCTGTATCAGGCAGCACAATCCCGCCCTTAGTTACTTCCTGCGCTTCCAGAGCTTTGACCACAATGCGGTCACCTAATGGTTGAATCGCCATAACTATTCCTCCTGTTTATATAGGTTTATACAAAGAAATTCAATTAGCAGTAGAATTCTTAGAGTGCTAAATTTACACAAAAAAATATATTTTGTCAAGAAAAAAATTAGCACTTAAATAAGATGAGCGCTAAAAAATAAAAACCACCGAAATCGAATCTTCGATGGTTTTTTTAAAAAACTAATCAAATGAGTAACCCAAAGTCAGTTCTTGAGAACCCGATGGTTCTCCTTAAGACCCGAACAAAGGATCCCTAGAAGACAAGGGGGTTATATTTATAACTTTTGGCACAAAGCCAGAAAAATTTCCTGATTGCAAAATGGTTAACTGCGCCTGGTCAACAGACATTTGGACATCCTGGCCATCACGTTTAACAGTTAAATTCATGTCTCGACTATTAAATTCTATACCTCCCTTAACCTGAGGAGAAGTTTTTAAAGCAGCATCTTTCTTTTCTAATTGGCCCCCTCTCATCGAAATTCCATCCGTTGGGGCGTTATCTTGATCAACTCCAACTGATTTCCGTGTAGGCAATACAGAATCTGTGCGTTCTTTGTTGTTTTCTTTAAAAATCAAATCCCGTACCGCAAAAAGATTCATCCATTTTTGAGCAATCTCATCCATCTCTTCATTTGTCAAAGAAGGCTGTCCTTGAACCCTTCTAATATCCTCCCGCATCTGATCGTCCAACTGTTGAATTGAAAAAATTTCTTCTAATTGCTTTATATCAGACAAAGGCCTTTCTCTTAAATCATCAGATAAATCATTACGTACCATATCAAAACTCTCCTGATAATATCTTCGTCCAAATCTAGATAGCAGATATTCAAAGATTTCTCCTGGATCCAGCTCCTTTCTCCAACGAAGCATTTCTTTAATCAGTGGTTTACCGCTCAAAAAGTATGCCGTTGGAACATTTTTTTCAACCCAGGTTTCCATATTTAAATTCCCGGCGCCCCACTTGGCTTCCCTTAGCTTACTAGATAGCCAGTCATAATATTTCGCTGCAACCATCATTGACGCATCTTTGCCCTCATGTCCTATCTCATTATATCTTTCTTCTTGTTTAACCATATAAGTTAAAGCATCTTGTATCTCAAGGGCAGGTAGAGAGGATTCAGGAAATATTCTTTGGGTATAGGTAAGACGGTTTAAAAACCTGCCTTTATCGTCAAAAGTATTGATCACAGAATATTCTATTTCTCCAATATTCTTCCCCCCCACCTTCAAGACCAATTTAGTAGTAACTGGAGTAGTTTCTTCGGTTATATCGACATCGCTTTCCGTCAATTGTTTTTCCAAGACCCTTTTCATATTTTCTAAATAATATTTTCTTTCAAGAATGAAAGCTTTTAAATCACCGTTCCATTCTTTTTGTTCTGCTTTAGGCAAAACGAGTTCTCTACCAGAACTGTCTTTTTGTCTTAATATGATGCTTAACATTCTTCTGTTGTTTGGTGAAAAAAGAAACTCCAGCAAAATTTTATTGGCACTCGCTAAAAGCTTAAAATCAAAAACCTTATCACGAACTATTTTAATCAACCCATTACGAATATTCGTTGCTGATATATCAGCCTCAATACCTTTTACATCAACAATAGGGACACCTTTTATCATTTCTCCCCCTATCAACCTTCCCTGGGATAATTGGTCGCGAAAAACATCTTTCACATTTTCTCCACCTCGGACAGTATGAAATAAAACCAAATGAACATTGGGGTGTTTGGATTGAATAATCAACACTTTAGCACAAGTGTCCAATCTAGGCAGATAATCTGCCTTCTCAACAATCCCTTTGATAGTTTGTTCATCACCATTGGCTTTTTCTAAAGCCCGATAAAAGTCTCTGAGAGAAACTTGTTTTGGGTCATTTTGATCAGCCAATTGTTCATCAAAAATTTTTGGACCATCACTGGTGTGCTGCCCAATAACCAATTGAGCGTATAATTTTGGGTTCATCTTGGCATAATAACTAGCAATATTTCTAACATAATCACTTGTTATTTTATCTGCTTCTATTAAATGGGGGTATTTTGAAGAACGGACAAACATATTTAAATGGTCCCCTCCGATGGGATATGCAAAAAATCTTACCCCCTTTTTTTCTAAAATCTGAACATGACCTAGCCCCCAAAATCTGAGCCAATGATTGTGTAGTATAATGGCAACAGAAAGGGGACAAAAATGGCAAAGCAAAGGTTCAAAGCAGAAGACATCATTTT
>JAJXTI010000067.1 GCA_021783915.1 bacterium | reverse complement strand
CAAACACACGGGTGGTTGTATAAGCATTGATGGCAAGGACGGAAAGGAATATGTCCCACCCGGCTTTCAACTGCCGTTCAACATCTTTATACCCAACCAATCGAAAAGGCACCTGAAATTCTTTGCATACAAAATATTGTCCTAAAAAGCCTGTTGCCAACGAGACTCCTGAAGTGATTATGGGTACTGTCAGGTAGTTTTGAGGGGCCCGGACAAACAAAAAAATGAACAATGCATAAGCAATTCCGCCGATAATATTCAATTGGGCGATATATTTCATTTTTTCTGTCCCTTGAAAGAACCAAAGAGGGAAAAGGCTGCTGCCTATGACAGTACCGAAACTCAATATATAGACGGGCCAATCGTTTCTGAACTTAGGGATAAAATATACAATGGGACTCAAGATGGCAAGACTTAAGAAAGCCAAGGCCAGCTTAGCTGTCATGACACAAGCAAAGGTCTTGCAAATTTTTTCATGTTCGTCCTGACAGAGAGAAATTTCTTTGGTAGCGGTCACATTAAAACCGTAATCTGTCAGGATCATGAAATATTGCACAAAAGCTTGCGCAAAAGCAATGAGCCCGAACTTTTCCGGCCCGAGCACCCTAAAAAGATAAGGCAGGATGATAATAGGCAGGATGTAAGTGATAGCTTGCAGCCATGAAAGGGAGGCTACATTATTCATGACCACTTTACCCTCACTGGGCCCAGCCATCTGGTAGGTTTTTTTAATAAGATTTATTAATGACTTCATTTGTTTAATGTACACTGTTGTTAAAGCTAAATAAACATATTTTGGGGGATTTTTTATCTGCGGTGGTATAATTTAATCATGATTGAATTTCCGAAACATTTTTTATGGGGATCAGCGACATCGGCCTACCAGGTGGAAGGTAATAATACCAACTCCGATTGGTGGCCATGGGAAAAACAGACAGGAAAAGAAAATTCCGGGGCAGCTTGTCGCCATTATGAATTGTATGGGCAGGATTTCGACTTGGCTAAAGACTTAAATCATAATACCCACCGCCTTTCTATTGAATGGGCGCGTATTGAACCTCTTGAAGGAGAATTTTCTGATAAAGAATTAAAACACTATGTGGATGTCATCTTCGCTTTAAAGGCGCGTAATATCGAGCCCATGGTTACGTTACACCACTTTACTAACCCGATTTGGTTCAGCCAGTTAGGGGGGTGGGAAAACAGCCGCGCTGTAGGACTTTTTTCACGTTATTGTGAGTTTGTAGTAAGTGTTTTGGCCAAACATGTTCATTACTGGATTACCATCAATGAACCGACGATTTATTCATCTCATGCTTATATTTTTGGAACATGGCCACCACAAGCGAAGTCATTGTTGAAAGCAAAAAATGTCCAGGATAACCAGACGTGGGCCCATATTAAGGTCTACAGTTTGATTAATAAGATTTATAAAGAACAAAATTTGCCAAAACCCGTCATAGGTATTGCTCACCACATATCGGCCGTATACTCTTGCAAAGACAGTTTGAGAAATCGATTGGCCATTTTTTTAAGGGATCAGGTGTATAACTATTGGATTCTTGACAATATCCTGCGGCATAAGGCCATGGATTTTATTGGCCTTAATTACTATTCACGAATGTTGGTTGATGTTAAAAATTGGTCCCTGGGAAGTTTTTTGTGGGGTAATTGTCCGGATAATCATCAGCCTTTAAAGAAAAATTCTCTTGGGTGGGACATTTATCCTCAAGGACTGCTTCGAGTACTTTTAAAATTAAAAAAATATAATCTTCCTGTCATTATCACAGAAAACGGCATTTGTACTAATGATGATAACCAGCGTTGGGAATTCTTATACGATCATTTAAAGAATGTTCACTTAGCAATAGAACAAGGAGTCGATGTACGAGGGTATCTTTATTGGTCGCTATTGGATAATTTTGAATGGCATAACGGCTACGATCCGAGGTTTGGACTGATTGATGTGAATTACACCACTTTTCATAGAACGGTCCGGGAGAGTGCCAGAAAATTTGCCCAGGTCTGTAAAAATGGCGTTTTGGAATAGTTTTTGATCGTTTTACGTACTTTCACGTATTTTTTCCGTTTTTCTCCCTATTTGTTTTAACCTATTTTTTCCTATAATCACATATTAATATTGAGCTGTTGAAAAGGGGGCAATGGTGTTCTCTTAAATTCAAGGGCAATGAAGCCCAGTTTCCGCATTCTATGGAATACGGAAACTGGGCTTTTTTAATATCTTTGATCATCCACAGAAGGAGGCTTATGCAAACAAATTTAATTAATGCAGGAGATACGGCATGGGTGCTGGTATCGGCGGCGTTGGTGCTTTTGATGACTCCAGCGTTGGGGTTTTTCTACGGCGGTATGGTGCGTCGCAAGAATGTATTAGGTATTTTAATGCAGTGCATGGCTTGTTTAGCTTTGATAAGCGTGCTTTGGGGGATTTACGGTTATAGTTTGGCTTTCGGAAGGGGTAACTGGCTTTTTGGCAGTTTTGATTATTTTATGTTAAAAGGGGTAGGGGCAACACCCAATCCTGACTATGCTAAAACCATCCCGCAAGCCGCCTTTATGCTTTTTCAATGCATGTTTGCGGTGATAACTCCTGCCATTATCGTGGGTTCTTATGCCGAACGGGTAAAATTTTCTGCTTTCCTGCTTTTTACAGTTTTGTGGCTGACCTTTGTATATTGTCCCATTGCTCACATGGCCTGGGGAGTCGGCGGCCTTTTTCGCAATTGGGGTATTTTAGATTTTGCCGGAGGGACTGTGGTGGAAATCAATTGCGGGGTTGCAGGGTTGGTGACAGCTTTATATTTAGGCAGGCGTATCGGCATATCTCATCCTAGTTTGCACAATATTCCTTTTGTGGTCTTAGGTGCCGCATTGTTATGGTTTGGTTGGTTCGGTTTTAATGCGGGTTCGGCCTTAGCGTGTAATGCTGTTGCGGTCAATGCTTTTTTAACCACCAATACGGCGGCAGCCACAGCTATGGTGGGTTGGGCTGCCGTGGAATGGTTTTTGACGGGGAAGCCAACTCTCTTTGGGGCTCTGACTGGGGCTGTAGCCGGACTTGTTGCTATTACACCGGCGGCCGGTTTTGTGGATTTTACCGGTGCTATGATTATTGGCGCAGTCGTGAGTGTTTTAAGTTTTTTTGCGGTGGGATTGCTTAAGCAAAAGTTTGCTTATGATGATTCTTTAGACGCATTTGGTGTTCATGGGGTGGGTGGTTTTTGGGGAATGTTAGCCACAGGACTTTTGGCCACCAAAGTAGTCAATCCTTCCGCGGCCAACGGTCTCATTTTAGGCAATCCACAGCAATTTTTTATCGAGGCCAAATGCGCGTTAATTACTGTGGCCTACTGCGCTGTGATGACGTGGTTGGTTTGCATGGTCGTTGATAGGATTATTCGCATGCGCGTTAGTCCCGAGCAGGAGATTTTGGGGCTGGATTTAAGTCAGCACCATGAACGTGCGTATACGATTTTAGATTAAACTTTGAACACGGAGATATATTATGAAATTAATCATAGCTATTATCCAACCGCACAAACTGGAAGATGTAAAAAGAGAACTGTATGCCTCGCAGATCAATCTCATCACTGTTTCGGAGGCCTTAGGACATGGTCGGCAAATCGGTGTGGATGAATTTTATCGCGGTGTGCGTGAGACAGGGAACTTGTTACGTAAGATACGTTTGGAAATCGCGGTCAATGAAGATTTTGTTGAAGCGACCATTAGGGCTATCATTAAAGGAGCCCGTACCGACAAAATCGGTGATGGAAAGATTTTTGTACTGGAGATGCCCCGTTGTATCCGTATACGTACTGGAGAAGAAGGCCGGCAAGCCGTCGGCTAGAGTTTGATAATTATTTTTGTCTTCTCATAAAACACTATTTTGATTAAAATAAATTATAAGAATGGTTGTTTGTCCTAAATCTTGACCCGCTGTAAGCGGGACAAAGTTTTGGGATTATAAGCAGGAGGAGATAGATGCAGGTGGCTGTTTTTAGTACAAAGTCTTACGACCGTCAATTTTTGACACACGCTAACCAAAAGTACCGGCATCAACTGAATTTTCTAGAACCGCATTTAACAAAAGATACTTGTAAATTGGGGTTCTGTTTCCCCGCCATCTGTGTTTTTGTCAATGATATTCTAGACGGGCAGGTTTTGGGTTTGTTATCCGAACATGGTACTCGTTTGATTGCGTTGCGCTGTGCTGGATTTAATAATGTCGATATGTCTGCCGCTAAACAATTAGGAATCACAGTCGCCCGGGTGCCTGCTTACTCTCCCCATGGAGTGGCGGAACATGCAGTGGCCCTTATGTTGGCCTTAAACCGAAAGATTTACCGGGCCTATAACCGTGTCCATGACGGTAATTTTTCTCTCGAGGGGCTTTTAGGTTTTGAACTCCACGGCAAGACCGTGGGTATTATGGGAACAGGCAAGATTGGGTTGGCGCTTGCGCGTATCATGAGAGGTTTTGGGATGGAGGTTCTTGCTTATGATACTCGTCCGAATCCGGAATGTGAATCTTTAGGTGTCCGGTATGTCCCCAAAGATGAACTGTATGCCTATAGTGACATTATCTCTCTGCATTTGCCGCTGATGCGTGAGACATACCGCATTATTAATAAAGAAGCCCTTGATTCTATGAAAACCGGGGTCATGCTCATCAATACTTCCCGAGGAGGGTTGATTCATTCTTCATGTTTGATTGATGGGCTAAAATCCGGAAAGATTGGGTATCTGGGCCTGGATGTTTATGAAGAAGAAGAGGGATTATTCTTTGAAGATTTGTCCGGCCAGGTCATTTTGGACGATATATTTGCACGTCTTTTGTCATTTCCCAATGTGCTTATCACCAGTCATCAAGCATTTTTTACCGATACTGCTCTAGAAAATATTGCAGGTACCACGTTGTCTAATATATTTGATTTTGAATCAGGGAAGATAAACCCCCAGAATGTGGTAGGGTGATATTAGTCACAGACATGATTGAATTTATATTGTACCATTAAACAAATTTTTGAAATAGTATTTGCGTACGGCAAGATTTATATAATAATCTAAAAAACATGATTAATACTGTCCTCTTAGCCGAAGATGATAAAGGTAGTGCGTATCTGGTCAAAACCGTTCTCCAGAAGCATGGTTACCACGTATTGTGGGCGGCCAATGGTTTGGAGGCCCTGGATATTATAGCCAAGCATCCCGTGGATGTTGTGGTTACTGATGTGGTCATGCCTCATATGGACGGCGTGGATCTTTATGGAGAGCTTAAAAAACGGGAAGACACCCAGCATTTACCTATTATTATCATCACGGACAAGCAGGTCTTTAAGGACTCTTTCGCTGCTTTGGGGGTCGAACATTTTGTTCCTAAAAGCTCGGACATTGAGGTCTTGTTGGACAAGATCAAAACTATCAATGCGGCTTTGCAGAAGAAAGAATACCGTAAAATTTTAGTCAGTGGGACTAACCATCAAGTGGTAGAACAGATGCAAAGGATTTTAGTTGCCAGAAAACATTTGGTTGCGACTGCGGACAATTCTTTAGAAACACTTCATAAGGCTTTTCTGATGTCACCGCATGTCATTTTTTTGGATATATGTATGAGCGATTACGCCCAGACACAGGAAGTCGTCCGTTCATTGAGATGTTTTCATTTCTTTCATAATGCAAAGATTTTTACTTACGCTTTTTTGTCTCCTAAAGAAATGACTAATGCGGACGTTCAGTGGCACATCATAGAAGATGAGGCAAAGGTATGTAATGATATTGGCGCTACGAAGTTCATCGGCAACTTCACCCAAGGATCCTTTCTAGAGAACATCGAAGAGTATATTCAGTAATAATTCCCTCCAGTCAATTCTTTGTTGAAAAGTCAGAGTCTTCATCGGCACCATAAAAACCAATATCTTAAAACCCTAACTCCGAATTAAAAAGGCAAGAAAAGAGGATAAAAGAAGAGCCCTCCGACGTAAAATGGTATTTGAGGCCCCAGCGATGTCTTACATTACCGGGTAAAGTTGTGTTGTGATTATTCACAGGCCTCTCCTTCGGGGATGATAAAAAACAAATTTACACACTAAATAAAAAATGTTAGACATTAATCGACGAGGGTACTATAATCCAATCTCTATATCGGATTTCTTAAAATCAGTCCTTATGGATAGCTGAAAACTCATGAAAGTGAACAATCCTTACCATACTGGTACAAGATTGGTTCCGATTAAAATTGTCTTTCCTTATGTGATATTCAGCTGTCTGTGGATATTCTTCTCCGACTCCATTTTAGAATTTTTAATTAAAGATCCCCAAAAGATTTTACGTTTTTCTATTTTAAAAGGATTTTTTTACGTTTGGGTTAGTTCAATAATCCTGTATTTTTTATTTCGGGCAGCTACACGCAGTATGAGGCACTCTGAGGAAAAATATCGTCAATTGTTTGAGGAAGCCGCAGTTTCTATTTGGGAAGAAGATTTCTCCCGTGTGAAAGAATTTTTTTATCAGAAACGGGGGGAGGGGACAAGTGATTGGAGGGCCTATTTTGATAAGAACCCCCAAGATGTCATGCTATGCGCTTCTTTGGTGAAAATCACGGATGTTAATAAAGAAGGACTGCGTTTTTGGGGTGTTAAAACTAAGGACGAGATTCCGCGCAACTTGGATTATTATTTTTCCGAATATTCGCTTGAAACTTTTAAAGAAGAACTCATTGCATTAGCAGGAGGGTCTACTCAATGGACCGGTGAGATTGCCGTGCGTTCTCTTAAAGGTGAAACGATGCAGTTGATGTTTCGACTGTCTGTTGTCCCCGGCCATGAAGACGACCTTTCTAAAGTGTTAGTTTCTATACTGGATATTACTGAGAGCAAGAAAATCGAGAAGATGGTGCAGCTTAAAGAGCAACGTCTTCGGCAGATCATTGATTTGGTCCCTCATTTTATTTTTGCCAAGGACATTGAAGGACGTTTTATTTTAGTTAACAATGCTGTGGCCAAAGCTTATGGAACAACAGTAGAAAATCTTATCGGGAAAACAGATGCGGATTTTGCCAAGTCTGAAGAAGAAGTTCGCCATTTTCGTCATGATGATTTGGAAGTAATCCGTTCAGAAAAATCTAAATTTATACCACAGGAAACCATCACAAACGCTCAAGGCCAGGTCAGGTTTCTTTCAACGACCAAAATTCCCTTTGTCGCTTCCGGTGTTCAAGCGCCTTGTATTTTGGGAGTAGCTGTTGATATTACGGACTATAAGCTGGCGGAAGAGGCCCTTTCGCAGAACCGTCATTTTATTGATAGTATCCTTAATTCTACCCCTAACCTGATTTACATTTATGATTTGATAAACAAAAGAAACATTTATTGTAACCGTGGGGCTTTGGATTTTCTAGGGTACACACCGCAACAGATTCAGGACATGGGGACAGAACTTTTTACCAATATTTTACACCCCGAAGATCTTTCTAAGGTCATTGAACATCATCAATCGTTTACGAAAGAGGGTCATATCCGCGGGATCGAATATAGAATGAAAGATGCCGGCGGTCAGTGGCGTTGGTTACGAAGCAGGGATGTGCTTTTTGCCCGTACACCGCAGGGAGAACCTTGGCAGATTTTAGGTTCCGCGGAAGACGTTACTGATCGTAAACACCTTGAGAATAGGCTTTTGACCTTGGCCCATTACGACGCTTTGACGACTTTCCCTAACCGCACACTGTTTTTTGAACGGGCCAGTATAGGCGTTTCCCATGCTAGGCGCAGCGGGACTTTCTGTGCGGTCTTGTTTGTTGATTTGGATCATTTTAAAGTTATTAACGATACTCTGGGGCACTCGATAGGAGACGAGCTTCTTAAGGACACTGCCCTGAGGCTTGCGGAGTGCGTGCGGGAGATGGATACGATTGCCCGCTTAGGAGGAGATGAATTCATTTTATTTTTAAATGGCCTTGAAGATGCCCAAAGCGCCCAACATATCGCGGAACGCATCCGTGAGAAATTCAACAGTTCACGTCAGATATTAGGTAACGATCTTTTTGTGACTGCATCCGTAGGCATCGCCACGTATCCTAATGACGGAGTTAATTTAGAGGAACTTCTTAAAAATGCAGATACAGCCATGTATGCAGCCAAAGAGGCGGGACGCAATACTTTTTGTTTTTTTGACAGCGTAATGAATCAGAAGGCCGTGACCAGGTTACAAATAGAAAGAGGCTTACGGGACGCTTTAACGAAGGGTGAATTTAAACTTTTTTATCAGCCCATCATTGGTGTTCAAGATGGAAGAATCCGAGGGTTCGAAGTGCTTTTGCGTTGGTTTAGAGGGGATGGTGTCCTGGTGTTCCCTGATGATTTTATTAGTATTGCCGAAGAAACAGGACTGATTGTTTCGATTGGGGAGTGGGTCTTGAAAGAAGCCTGTCGTTTCGGTAAAAAATTGCAGGAGCTGGGCTTCGAGGACATTGTGATATCGGTCAATATTTCGGTGGCCCAGCTCAGGCGGAGGGCCGTTATTGATGCAATCAGAAATGCCTTAGAGGAAACAGGGTTGTCAGCTAATTCCCTTGAAATTGAAGTCACGGAAAGTATTCTCATTGGCTCTTTCGATTCTTCCATTGAAATTCTTAAACAAATCCGGGAAATGGGAGTAAAAATTTCACTTGATGATTTTGGTACAGGGTATTCTTCGTTGAGCCATCTGCAACGTCTGCCTATTACCGGCCTTAAGATTGACCGCCTCTTTATTAAAGAGCTCATGAATCAGGGGGTTGAGATGGCAATGACATCTACTATCATTGATCTCGCCCACACCCTTAACCTCGGTGTTGTCGCTGAAGGGGTGGAATATGATCTCCAGCTTAAAAGCTTGGCCCAGGAACATTGTGATTATTTTCAAGGGTTCCTTTTCGGTAGGCCCATGCCTGAAGAAAAAGCCGTGACTTTCCTTGAAGAGAATAGTTCTTGATTCTTTAGGTAGCGTTTGCTTGAAAAGCCCTTATTGCTCTTGACAATGCTTGGAGAACTGGCAAATGGAAGGGGATGTGGTATCCTTAAATATAGGAGGAGATTAGGAAGAGAAGTTTTAGGGAAGGTTCTTTGGTAGGGAGCTTTCATGCGGTAGGGCAGATAGTATAATAAATGTCATCATCTAACCTTAAAAGCCGCCCTTAGCAAGAAATGACCTGCCAACGCAGATCTCTTACCATAAACTTCTATAATTTTGTTTAAGTATAGGGAATATTTTGTACAATACAAAGTGAGACTGTGCCCTAGAGACAGCGAGGGAAAATGAACAAGTTTATTTATCATAAGAAAGGCGGGACCCTGGTAGAGGTACTTGTAAGTATTGGGATAGTCCTTATTTTTCTCGTTGCCGCGGTAACCACTATTCTCAACAGTCAGTTTTTAGCTTCCTATGCCAAACATAAACTTCAGGCCATGTATGTTGCCGGACAGATCATAGAACAAGAGCGACGGCTTTCATTTTCAAACATCATAACCCAGGCATCTACACCGGTAACTCTTGATACCAATGGAACATATAACACCGCTGCGGATGACTTTTTAGGCAATAGCATTATCACAGTGACTAGTCTTGATGCTTATCGTAAACAGGTGCAAGTTCAGATTAATTGGCAGGAACAAATTTTGGCAGGGAAAAGGACTATGACGGAATATTTTTCTACAAACATAGCCAACGATTCCTTGCCTAATTAAACGTATGTGTGCAAGAATGAATAAAAAATCTTATACAATGGTTGAACTTCTTATCGTGGTTGCCATTACCCTTATTTTGATGATAGTAGTATTTAACTTTTATAATTTAAGCAAATTGGTCTATTCCTCCGGCCTAGCCCAACAATCACTTCAGGATGGGGTCAATATTGTTTTGAGCAAAATTATTGAAGGCAAGACAGAACCATCGGGAGTTTATCGCTTGGCAGAAGGGACTTCTTATTGTATCGGTACTGGCGTGGCTTGTAGCGGCCCTTCCAGTATAGCTGAACTTCATTTCTGGGGTATTGATG
>JAJXTI010000066.1 GCA_021783915.1 bacterium | reverse complement strand
CCATCCTTATGTTGTGCGCAACAGTGATGTGATGCGTATTGTTTCTGGTCAAGGGACAGGTTCGGTCAATGCAATATTTTTACCTAATGTACATTGGTTTGGGAGAATGTGATAACCATGCTTCTGTTAACTAAAATAATTAAAAATATAAAACAACGTGGGATTGTTGGATTTTTTGTATTTATTTTTCAATATTTTTATCTACGTTCTTTAAAAATTATATTTCCAAATAAATTTTTTTCTAAATATGCTCGTTACCCGTTACTATTTCGCCCTGGCACATCGGATAATAAAGTTTTTTATCAAATATTTAATAAACGAGAGTATTCCTGCCTTGATGATCTTTCAAATGTAGGTCTGATTATAGATTGTGGTGCAAATGTGGGATATTCATCGGCGTATTTTTTGAGTCGATTTCGCAAGTGTTACGTCATCGCGATTGAACCTGACCCGGGTAATTTTTTCATGATGACAAAAAACTTGAAACCGTATAGTAAGCGAGTTTCAATGTTACAATCTGCCATTTGGTCCCATCCCGCCCCTTTAACTATGTCTGAATCAATATATAGAGATGGTAAGGAATGGTCGCACCAGGTGAGAGAATGCAGGCCTGGTGAGATTGCGCTTTTTCATGGGATAGATATAGGGGCAATTTTAGAAAAATCTAATTATAAGAGGATTTCAATATTAAAAATAGATATAGAAGGGGCCGAAGGGGTCGTATTTTCTTCTTCTACTCATAAGAGTTGGATAGATAAGGTGGATGCGATTGTGATTGAACTTCATGATGACTCTTCATTTGGAAAATGTTCGGAATCCTTTTTTTCTGCAATTAAGAACGAAAATTTTGATGTTTCTTGCTGTGGAGAGTTGACCGTGTGTAAACGAAAGAATAAATAAATGGCGTATTGACTTAAATCGATACGAAAAAATAAGAACATTGCCATTTTAAGATAGGAGTTTCAGTGCCAAAAGTAAGTGTGATTATTCCAACTTATAATTGCGGACATCTCATTTGTGATGCCGTTGAATCAGTTTTGAAGCAATCCTTTATTAATTATGAAATCATAGTTGTTGACGATGGTTCAAATGACAACACTAGAGTTAAATTATTTGACTATATTTCAGCAAAACTTGTGACGTATATTTTTCAAGAAAATAAAGGTTTGCCATCTGCTCGTAATACTGGCATTAATTTAGCCAAGGGGGAGTATATTTTTTGTCTTGATGCTGATGACGAAATGCTTTCTAGTACATTAGCAGAGTTATTTGAGTCTGCACAGAAAAACAAATCGGGTTGGGTAATATCCGATCTAATTCGTATAGAAGGAGACCAAATAGAAATTCAAAAAGCAAAGCTTCCTGGCGAGGATAAATTAATGGATATGTTACGCAAAAAATGTTATTTTCAGGCTCGTTTTTACCGTAAAGATGTTTTAGATGTGCTTGGTGGTTATGATGATCAACAGCGGTTTTATGAAGATTGGGATTTGTACATTCGGTTAATGGAAAATGGAATAAAATTTTCTTATGTTCCTCAAGCCTTGTATCTTTATAAGATACGTCGACAATCTATTACTAAACAAAGAAATCTTAAAAAAAAATTATTTTTTATTGAACGAATTTACCACAAACATTATCGCCGTCTTGCTGACAATGGAGACTCTGAGGTTGTAAATCTTTATGCGGAACATATGTGGCGGTTGGCAAGTGATTATTTTTATAAATGTCATAGTATTGTGGCAACTTTTCGTTGTCTTATACAGAGTTATAAATATGATCCGTTAATTATTAAAAAATATTTACATACATTTAAATCTTTAAAATGTAAACTCTAATATGGAATCATTTCTAAAAATCTTATTTATTCATGAAAACTATGACAATATTGCAGGTCAAGAAATATCTCTTTTGGAACGAATAGTGGGGCTACGTGATTTAGGGGTTGATTGTACTGTACTATTGCCCAACCAAGGCGTCTTCCTAGATTTATTGCATAAAAATGAATTTAAGACAATTATTTTTCCTCTTACGCGGTTAAGCAAACGAAGTATTTTAGGATATTTCCGTTCTGTGTGTAGGGTTCAAAGAATTATTAAACAGGGTTCATTTTCCATCGTACATTGTTCGGGAGCGTATCCTTGCCAGTACGCATTGCCAGCAACTAAGTTGAGTGGTGTGCCGTGTGTGGTTCACATCAATTCAACGGTTTATACTCGAGGTGCGTTATGGAAGAATTTTGTCCCTTTTTCTAATGCGATAATTACTGTTTCTGATAGTGTAAAAAGAACCGTATTGAATAAAATTTCATATCCACGAAGAAGAATTATGACCATTTATTGTGCGATCAAAGAAAGAGACTCAGAATGCACCTATTCTTCTAATGAATTGCGTAAACAATTGAATCTCCCTTTATATGTAAAGATTGTCGGTCAAGTCTCTTCAATTCTTCCGCTTAAAGGACTGGAATATTTTATTCAAATGGCGTATGAAGTAAAGAAACAATACCCTGCAGTAAAATTCTTAATTGTTGGAAGAAGTTATGATGAAGATTACAACAAAAAGCTTCAAGAACAAATTATAAGATTAAATCTAAAAGATGAAATTATTTTTACAGGATTTCAAGAACATGTTTATCAATATTTTGAATTATTAGATGTGATGGTTTTGGCAAGCCTCTCAGAGGGGTTGGGACGGGTGATTGTGGAGGCTCAAATATTAGGGAAACCAGTAGTAGCAACTAATGTTGGGGGTTGCCCAGAAGCTTTAATAGACAAACAAACAGGAATATTGGTTCCACCTTATAATGTTGATGAATTATCTAAAGCAGTTCTTCAATTTTTAAGAAATCCTGTGAAAGCTAAAGAATTTGGTGAAAAAGGTAGGCTTCGAGCCTTAAGAATGTTTTCGGTTGTTTCTCATGCACAAAAAGTTAAGACTTTATATGAACATTTACAAAATAATTCTTTTAGAAAAATTTCTACACAATTTCTATGAATATAACTATTGAAGCACATGTTTTAAATCATCATAAACGATCTGGGTTAATGACATATACCGAAGGTTTAGTATATGGGATGAATCAAGTGGACCATGAAAATCAATATTCTTTATTATATTATTCTCTCAATCGCAAGCCTGCAAATATGCCTGGGCCTGAAGGGATAAATTTTCGTAAGATTGTCTTAAGGGTCCCGGACAGGGGATTCACAGGACGCCAAAAATTAATTGATTCTGTTGTCCTGCCAATGTTTTTTAAAAACAATAAAGTTTCTGTATTTCATCGTACATGCGGTTACACTATGCCAAGAACAAAGAAGGTTTATCGCATTCTAACCATTCATGATTTGAGGACTTTGACGATTGGAGACAATCTTTGGCAGCAGAATATCAAGGATTATATAAAGACGATCGCTGATCTTGATATGTGTGTGGTCGTCTCTGAATGCACCAAAAGGGATTTAATGAAGTATTTAAAGGTCCCTGAGAAGAAAATAAAGGTCATTTATTTAGGGACAGACAGTCGTTTTAAACCGGCTTCAAAAGAGCAGATTCAAACAGTCCATCAAAAGTACGGGCTCAGGGAGCCGTTTTTATTTTCTATTGGATCTGTGCCCCGAAAAAATATCGATGGTATTATACGCGGGTTTGCTCAATCAAAAATAACCAAGAACTACCAGCTTGTCCTGAGTTGCCGTAATGATCTTGATAAATACCAACAATTGACCAAGGATCTTAATATTGAGGGCCGTATTATTTTTCTGCCTCATACTGAAGATGAAGAGACCGTGGCTTTATATGGTAGTTGCCATGCTTTTGTCTTTCCTTCGCTTTATGAAGGATTTGGCTTGCCTATTTTAGAAGCCATGCAGTGCGGGGCCCCGGTCATTACTTCTAATGTTTCTTCATGCCCGGAGGTAGCAGGGAATGCGGCCATCTTGGTTGATCCTTCTAAGACTGAAGAAATTGCCGAAGCCATTAATCAAATTTGTACAAATACAATCTTAAGACAGGATTTAATTCAAAAGGGTTTTCAGAGGGTTAAATTGTTTAGTTGGGACAATTGCGCTCAGGAAATCAGAAAAGTTTATATAACAGCTTAAAGAAAATATGTTTAATCAACTTCATTATTTAATTTCTGATTTAAAACGCTGGCCATGGAAAAGTCTAAATGAAATATTTTACAATATTTTTGAATTTGGAATTTGGGCAGTTATATTTTATCGACTAGGAAGATTTTTATATTTAATTAATATCCCAATTATTAAGATATTTTTTAGGTTATTATCGTTCTTTATTTATAAATTTACAGAATTATTTTTAGGTGTAGTTTTAAGACCTGGTACAGATATTGGGCCAGGTTTATATATAGGCCATACCGGAAATATTAGAATTTCTTCGGATGTCAAAGCGGGAAAGAATTTAAGTATTGGAACAGGAGTTTTTATAGCTATGAAGGGGCTTGGAACTAAAGGAGTTCCTGTATTAGGAGATAATATCTATATCGGTGTAGGTGCCAAAATATTGGGGCCAATCAAAATTGGTAATAATGTTCGAGTTGGGGCTAATGCCGTGGTTGTTAAAGATGTTCCTGATAACGCCACAGTAGTTGGGGTTCCTGCAAGAATCATAGAGAGAAATTAATGGGTATCGGAATATTCTTAAAGAGTTTTTTACCTTGGGCGCTTTATGTAACCGGGCTTGTATGTGCGTTTATAGCCATGGGGGGAGGGGTCCGTTGGGCTTTGATGTTGGCCACCTTTCTTTTGCCTTTACGCAATGTCATTGACAAAATACAGGCCTTTCCTCTGGGGACCCAGTTTATAGATATTCTCCTTTTGGGCGCAATCATAGGATGGATAGTCAATACATCGTCCCAAAATAGAAAATTTTCTGATAAATCCTTGATTAACGGCATTGCTATTGTCCTTGTTCTTTATATGACTGCCTCGCTTTTTCGGGGAGATCTTTATCTTTACGGCACTTTGAATTTTAATATCCATGCCACTCGCGTGCAGGATTGGAAAAATTTCTGTCTTTTCCCTCTAATATTCTTCATTGTTTTTAATAATATCCGCAGTAAAACAGAAATTAAACAAATCTTTATTGTCATGTGCTTAGGGATGGCAGTTGAAGCCTATTACACAATTCATCAAATTGGTTTGCATCCATCATTATTTGGACGTGATCAAGTTAAAGGAACTTTTCAATTTTTAGGCCCTAATGAGGTTGCCGCATTTTTCAATGAATATACAATAATACTCCTGACCGTTACCTTTTTTATGAAACGTTGTGCTTCAAAAACACTTATTTTGATTCTGGTCTTTTTTAACCTTTACTGTATCATGTTTTTATATTCCCGCGGCGCGTATCTCGGTTTAATAGCAGGGATGTTCATTTTATTCGCGGTTAAGAACCGGATACTTCTTATCCCTCTTATCCTTGTTTTGATTTTTTGGCAAAGCGTCCTTCCTGTAAAAGTTATTGAACGCATCAAAGAAACGGAAAATAAATACGGACAACTTGATGAATCTTCCCAACGCAGGATTGATATATGGGAACAGGGGATTGCTTTGTTTAAATCAAACCCCATAGTTGGAATTGGTTTTGGTGTATTTCGCCACTTGGGGCTGGATTTGAAAGACACGCACAACATCTATGTCAAAATTTTGACGGAACAAGGTGTTATCGGATTCATTATTTTCTTTATCGTTGTTTTTTGTTTTATGAAGGAAG
Source organism: bacterium (assembly GCA_021783915.1). Lineage (GTDB taxonomy): Bacteria > Omnitrophota > Gorgyraeia > Zapsychrales > Fredricksoniimonadaceae > JACQCF01. The sequence goes on along the minus strand of JAJXTI010000066.1, from coordinate 4,519 downwards.
GTCTTTATTTGTACAAAAAAGGTGAGGATGATGAGGCCAAAGGATTGGGCCTTGGGTTTTTTATCAGTATATTTGTTATGCTGGCAAACAATTGTTTTGGGGATCGCTGGTCCTACCTGGAACCTAATGCCTATTTATGGATTTTTGCAGGGCTGGTTGCGAGGTTAAATGTCCTGGCCCAAGGGCTTCAACCGGTGGCCTCAAAAGTCAAAAAAACGGAAACTCTCACCGAAAAGACTGGGCCTCAAAAGCACAAGAAAAAACTCCGTTATTATGACATATAGAAGTGATCTTAAAATTGACTCCCAGCCTGTGGAAAATTTTTCCCAGGAGGGGCTTAAACACCAGGCAGAGTCGCTCAGGCCGTTTTTTTTTGATGAAAACGAGGCCCGATTGCTCCTTAATGCTAAAACCATTGTGCCTCAATTAATCGACCAATATTAATGAGAAGCCAGCTGACACATAAAACAAATATCGTCCTGCTCACCGACTGCCTGGCGGACCTGGCAGGAGGGGCCGAGAAGCAAATTGTTGGGCTGGCCAAAGCTTTGGACAAGGACAAATATGAGGTCTTTGTCCTGAGCCTGGACTGCCAGGGGCGGGCCCCCAAAGGGCTCATCGAATCCACAGGAAGCCGGTTGCACATTTTTCGCGTTATAAGGATTTATGGGCTTTCAGGGATGGTCCAGGGCCTTCGGTTTTATCAATTCCTTAAGAGGGAACGTATCAATGTCCTTATGACCTATCATTTCAGTTCCGATATCTGGGGCACGTTTTGGGGGCACCTGGCCGGTGTTCCAACCATCATCTCCAACCGGCGGGACATGGGTTTTTGGCGTAATGGCTGGCACGTGCAGGCCTATAAGCTTATCAATGGCTGGGTAAAAAAAATTGTTGTGGTTTCACAATCCATCAAACAGATGGTCATGGAACAAGAGGGTATTGGCCCCGGCCGTATTGAAGTGATTTATAACGGTGTGCAAGTGCCGGAACAATCCAACCTTCATCATCAAGAAGCACGGGGACAACTGGGTTTTAAGAACGACGATATAGTCATTATGCACACGGCCAATTTAAAGCCGGTCAAGGGCCATCGATACTTGTTGCAAGCTTTTGCCGCTGTATCAAGGCAATGTCCCCATGCAAAGCTGGTGCTCATCGGCAGGGATGAGCTGGCAGGCCAATTGCAAAGCATGGCAAAAGAACTTGGGGTTTCAGACAAGGTATTGTTTTTAGGAAAGCGGGACGATGTGCCCAGCCTCTTAAGAGCAGCAGACATCTGTGTGCTGCCCTCATTAAGTGAAGGCCTGTCCAATGCTGTTTTGGAGTATATGGCCGCGGCCAAACCTGTGGTGGCCACCAACGTGGGCGGCAACCGGGAATTGCTCCAGGACGGTTTCAACGGCCTTCTGGTTGAAAAAGAAAACACCCAACAGCTAAAAGACGCTTTGATGGTGCTGCTCAAGGACACCCAAAAACGCGGGGACATGGGCCATAACGGCCATAAAAGGGTAGAAAAAGAATTTTCCATGGCAACCATGGTGTCCAGGTATGAGCGTTTGTTCGGTCAAATCAGGGTCCTGCATTTAATCAGCAGCGGTGGGTTGTTTGGGGCAGAAAGGGTCGTTTTGAATCTGGCCGCCCACAATAACGGGGTGCAGGCCATTGTCGGGGCTATTAATAACAAACATAACCCTCACCTTGAGATTATTGAAGAGGCCAAACACCTGGGGCTTGGGACAATAGTTTTTGACTCCGGGGGCCGGTTTGATTTGAAAACAATTGCCCGGGTCAGGCAATTTATGGTTGATAACAGGATTGATGTGCTGCATACCCATAACTATAAATCGGACATGATTGGGTTTTGCGCAATGCAGGGGACCAAGATAAAATGGGTGACCACCATCCATGGATGGATAAAGACTGACCAAAAGCTTAAATTTTATGAAAACGTTGATGCTTTTGTTTTAAGATTCGCAAAGAAAATCATCGGGGTTTCTTCTGAAATTGTCCTGGACCTTAAAAGAAAACATTTTAAAGAAAACCGGCTGGAGGTCATTGATAACGGCATTCCCATCGGGCAATTCAATAATACCCGTAATGAACAACTGCGTTTGGGTTTAGGCCTGCGTCCCGAAGATTGTGCTGTTGTGATCGTTGGCCGTCTGGCCAGGGAAAAAGGGCATGAAATCTTTTTGAAAGCTGCCAATTTGGTCATTAAAAGAATCCAAAATGTCAAGTTTGTTATAGTTGGCAACGGCCCTTTGCGCAAAGAATTAGAAGAACAAGTCGCAAACCTGGGGTTGTCTAAATATGTTATTTTTACCGGTGTCCGCCAGGACATGCCTGCCGTGTATGCCTGTTGTGATATCATGGTCAATGCTTCCTATAAAGAAGGCCTGCCCATGACCATTTTGGAAGCCATGGCCTCGCGTTTGCCGGTCATTGCCACCAGGGTCGGGGCCGTGGGGGACGTCATCAAAGACGCAGAGAATGGGGCATTGTTAAAGGCTGGGGACGTTGACGGTTTGGCCCTGGCCATTGTGGGATTGGTACAAGACAAAGAAAAACGGCAAGCCCTGGCTGAGGCGGCTTACAGGGATGTCTGTTCCCGTTTTAGTGACGTACGCATGGCCCAAAAATATAAACAAGTTTATGTAGATATTTTAGTTCTGTAGTTCTGGGGACACGTACCTAATTAAGATATAATTAGGTACGTGTCCCCGGAATGGAATGCAGAATGAATGCCAGAATGCTAGAATTATACCCATATGGTCTAATAATATATATAATGTTTCGTATAGGGTATAATATAATTATATAATATTTGACATTATACCTTTTAGGGTATATAATTTATCTATGAATCTAGCGGAAAAAATTAAAGAGTTACGAAAAGAAACAGGATTGACTCAAATTGAACTCGCCAAAAGAGTTGGCGTAGGCTTGAGGTTTATTAGAGAACTTGAGCAGGGCAAGAGCACTGTTAGATTAGACAAAGTGACCCAGGTCCTGGAATTTCTGGGATGCCATCTGGAAGTGAAACATCATGAACTCCAAGATATTAAAAACAGCTGAAGTGTTTTTCAAAGATAAGCGGGCAGGTTTTCTGTATCAAACAGAAAAAGGTCATACGTTTATTTATGATGAAGATTTCCTAAAAGGAAATGTCCCTATTTCCATTTCATTGCCCCTTCGTAAGGAACCTTATGAATCCAAAGAATTGTTCCCATTTTTTAGCGGGCTTTTGCCGGAGGGATGGTACCTTGATATAGTTTCGGCCAAACTAAAGATAGAACGCAGGGATCATTTTGGACTTCTTGTTGGTACGGCAGGAACGGACACGATAGGGGCCGTCACTGTCAGACCGGCTTTTTAAAAGGAGTTGTTTTTTGTGGAACAAGCACGCTTAAAATCAATGTTTGGGGGCCGCAAAGGTCCTATTGTCCGTCTTTCTTTGCCTGAAATTTCTTTAAAAGCGCAAGATATGGTTGGAAAACTTTCCATTTCCGGTGTCCAGCCAAAAATATCGGTCAAATTTGACAAGAAGTCGGGCGAATTGGTCCCTGTTTCTAAGGAAGGGGAATATATTTTGAAGCCCCAGCCCCAGACGTTTCCTCATTTGCCCGAAAATGAACAATGCTGCATGGATATTGCAGAAGTCTTGGGTATTGATGTCCCCGAACATTGTTTACTTCCCCTTAGTGACGGCACCCTTGTTTATGTTGTCAAGCGATTTGACCGTCAGGGCACAGAAAAAGTACACCAGGAAGATTTCAGCCAGATTTTAGGAAAAGATAAATACGACAGTTCTGTGGAACAAATTGGGCACAAGCTTAAAGAAATTTCTTCTGTACCGGGTTTAGACGGCCAGCTTTTTTTTGAGAGGGTTGTCTTGAATTTCCTTATTGGAAATGCAGATGCCCACCTGAAAAATTATTCTGTCAGTTATGGTCAAAAAATGAAAATAAGGTTGTCCCCGGCCTATGATATTGTTTCTTCCAGGTTGGCCATACCTGGTGAACTGGAAGAATCCGCATTAACGGTCAATGGCAAAAAAAACAGGTTGGCCAGGGAAGATTTCGAAACACTGGCGCGCTACCTAAAAGTCCCCGTGGGCGTGCGCTATGATAAGTTTATAAAAAAACAAGGGCAAATAAAAGATCTTATCAGTTCTTCCGATCTTACGGTCCAGGAGCAAAAGGACTTTATCAGCATCGTTAAGGAGCGTTACCGGAGGATGGATTTTATATAGTTCTGGGGACATGTACCTAATTAGGATATAATTAGGTACGTGTCCCCGGAATTCCCTGTCCCCGGAATTCCCGGAATTCCCGGAATTCAGAACTCAAGATAAATAGAAATATTACTAAGCCATTTGATTTCCCCCTATTGATGGCGGATAGGAGGAGAAGTATGGCAAGATTAGCGAGAATAGTAGCAGAAGGCATGCCACATCATGTGGTGCAACGGTGAAACCGGAGTCAGAGGGTGTTTTTCAATTATTCAGACAAGCAGG
>JAJXTI010000065.1 GCA_021783915.1 bacterium | reverse complement strand
AGTGGGTCAGGCTCTGGCAGTGGATCGGGTTCAGGCGGAGGGACCGGAACAGGAACAGGTACCGGGACAGGAACAGGCAGCGGATCAGGTTCCGGCAGTGGGTCAGGCTCTGGTAGTGGATCGGGTTCAGGCGGAGGGACAGGAACAGGAACAGGTACCGGGACAGGAACAGGCAGCGGGTCAGGTTCCGGCAGCGGATCAGGCTCTGGCAGTGGATCGGGTTCAGGCGGAGGGACCGGAACAGGAACAGGTACCGGGACTGGAACAGGCGGCACGGGAACGGGTGGCGGGACAGGCCCGGGAACAGGGACTGGAACAGGCGGCACGGGAACGGGTGGCGGGACAGGCCCGGGAACAGGGACTGGCTGTAGCGGCACAGTTGATTGCAATGGCGTTTGCAACGGCGGCGCGGTCGTTGATTGTAATGGCGTTTGCAATGGCGGTGCGGTCGTTGATTGCAATGGCGTTTGCGGCGGTGGCGCAATTGTAGATACCTGCGGCATTTGCGGCGGCACCTGTACTGTCCTTTGCGACTGCCCTATCGGTGGTTACACTGCTACATGTAACGGGGGCACTCTTACATGTACATGTAACGGCACTGTTGATTGCAATGGCGTTTGCAACGGCGGCGCAGTTGATTTAGGCTGCGGTTGCGCTCAACCTGGCCCAGTATGTGGAGTTTGCGGCGGCTGCAGTAGTGGTACTTGCTGTTACAATGGAGGATGCACAGACGCAGGTGGTTCTTGCCCAAACCCAGATGGAAGTTGCAATTTTAGTAACCTACCAGGCCCATGCGGTTGCTCACCATGCCCTCCTGGCACAGGCGGTGGAACGGGTGGCGGAACAGGCGGTGGAACGGGCGGCGGAACAGGTGTCGGTGGAACAGGCACGGGTATCGGTGGCACAGGCGGTGGAACGGGTGGCTAGGTCCAGGCCCAGGTAGTTCTCGTAGTGGCTAACATATAAGGGTTGTATTTTTGTTTTGTATCAATTAATCCCACGCTAAAAAGTTATTTCTTATCCCTACAATTTATGGCAGTTAAAACCCAGAATTTAATCCGTACTACTTTGCCAGGATGGTGTGGTTTCGCGGCGCTAGCGGGTTGTTCATGGGTCCTACATAATACTAATCAGGCCCCTTATGTACAGGCCATGATTATCATTGGAGTGGTGTTCGTTACTATGTTTGGTGTCGAAGCTGGTTTGTGCATTCATGGAAGGGTTGGGTTAATCAGTGCCCCGCGCTTGCGCAATCTTAAAATAAGTCGAGTATTACTTAAAATTATAGGCTGGATAATAACCTTATTGTGCGTCTCGTCTTCTTATTGGATTTTTCCGGAATATCTGACCACTTTTTATACCCCATATTATAAGGCCCTAGCTATTGCATGGCCCTATTTAGTCGTTTTTTTCCTGTTTTGTATCCTATGGGAAGACCAATGCTCTGACAAAGAAGAGGATGTTTATTATTGTTTGGCCAGTTCTTTGTTAAAGTTTAAATTTGAAGGACTTAAATATATCAATTTAAAACAGCACTTTCTTGGGTGGATAGTCAAACTATATTTTCTTCCTTTGATGTTTGTTTATTTGGTAAATTATGTCAAAGTTGTTCCAAATTTTGACAGTACTTTGGGCATATATGATGCGGTCTTTAATTTCATATTCTTTATTGATACGGCTTTTGTTTGTGTGGGATATATATTTGCCAATAATTTAACTGATACGCAGATTCGTTCCACAGAACCAACCATGCTTGGCTGGGCCTGTACTTTGATTTGTTATCAACCTTTTTGGGGCATGATTGGTTCGTGTTATTTGGCCTATGGCAGCTCTTGGGGGCCATGGTTGCATAATTATCCCGCGTTGCAAATTTTATGGGCGATTTTAATTATATTATGTTTATTGCTTTATATTTGGGCCACAATTTCATTTGGAAGCCGTTTTTCCAATTTGACCCATAGGGGTATTTTAGTTTGCGGACCATACGCTTATTTGAGGCATCCGGCCTATATTGGCAAGTTGGGATCATTTTTCCTGATGTATGTTCCTTTTATTGGGAATAATTTTATAACGGTAATTCGTAATTGTATTATATGGGCATTGGTGGCAGGTGTTTATTATTTGAGGGCCAAAACGGAAGAGGCGCATTTACGCTCCGTTGGCCCCGAGTATGACATTTATACAAAGGAAGTCGCCCAAAATTGGCAAAAGTTTTTGAAATTATAACAGGTCTTGACCATGTTTGATTATTTTTGGTGGAATATTTTAGTGCTTGGGATGGGGTCTTTTGCCATCTACTGGCTCGCGACACAGAAACCCCAGCGATTTTCAATGGCTTTTGTTGTATTGTTTCTTTCCCTTTGTATGGGGGTCGTCGGGTATACCCGGTTTGGTCAGATGCATGGAGGCCGGACCTACCATTATTCGGAAGTCTGGCATTATTATCTGGGGTCCAAATATTACAAGGAAGTTTCACAGAAGTACCTCTATGTTTCTATCGTTAGCGCGTTTGAAGAGTTAAAAGCGACAACAAAGGTCCCTCATGTGCAGATGATCCGTGACCTGGAACACCCTTTTGAATTCTATTCGGCCCAGAAGGCAAAACAAATCTTTGAGCAAGAGGTCCGCCCTCGATTTACATCTGAGAGATGGGTGGAGTTCAAGGCTGATTTGGCCAGGTTTTTATCTGCTTGCCATTGGACTGAAGGGGACTGGATGTCTTTAGGTGATGTCGGTTATAATCCACCCCCAAGTTTTTCCGTGGTCGTCGGCAGTATCGCTTCATTGATAAAGATTACGCCAAGAACGCTTACTTTAATCCCTTTTATTGATTGGTCCTTAGTCCTTATTGTTGCGTTCATTGTTTTCAGGACTTTTGGCCTTTTGGCGATGGCTGGTTTTTTGCTCATTTATTGCACTAATAATTTGTCTGGTATGTACTGGATTGGAGGAGGTTTTTTCCGAAATGAATGGCTTTCTTCCATAACAATTGCGTTGTGTGCGTTAGACAGAAGAAAATATTTATTGGCAGGGGCTGCTTTTGGTTTTGCGATCGCCATGCGTGTTTTCCCGTTCGTTTTTTTATTCGGCGCATGTCTGCCTTTTTTACCTGACTTTTTTCAAAATCGGCAGAAAGGGTTCCAACCAATTGCCCAACTTATTATGGGGGCGCTGCTTGTTTTGGCACCTTTAATATTGATCAGTTTTTTTAAGTACCCTTTATCCAATTGGGCAGACTTTTTTGCAAAGATATTTTTGCACAGCAAGACTTTCTTTGTCATGCATTTGGGGTACGATAAACTTGCCGCTAATACATTAAATGCCAGCCCGCAATATTTCGGTGACCCATCGAGTTTTGAAAATTGGAATATTTTAATGAACGATCGTTTTAATGAACATTGGATGTTTCATCGCAGTATCGCGTTGCTATTTGTGGCCGGGGCCATTTTTGCCAGTTTACGTATTGAACCGAAGATGGCCAGTTTGCTGACAGGGGAAACAGCGCTGTTTTTTTATGCCCTACCTGCCAATTATTATTATATTTATCTGGCAGCGTTTGGTGTGGTCACAATTGCGGCGTTGAAAGAGGCGGCGTCAAAAGGGAATAGTTTGCGGTTTTGGTTTTTAATAGGGTTTCTTATTGTGAGCAATTTAGTCGGTGGATTTTCCAACGATTGGATAGTTTTAAATTGGTGGATCAATCTGGCTTTATTATGTTTACTATTTGTATATATTATTTCACAGATGGTACAGAAAACCTTTAATTGGAAAGAGGACAAGTACTCTGTCTTTTTTACCTTAATCTGTATCGTCTCTTTGGCTTTAATAACTTTTAAACCGAGGGAATTCCCCGCCACTAACAGCAATGGCCTTAAGACCCAAATCTTAGTGTTCACTCCTAAGGATATAGAGTCCGGCAGAGGTTGGATGCAGGACTTGCATAGCTATGATCCGCATTGGCCGACTAAAAGCCATCTTCTGGTCAACAATACAAACGGACTTATATCGGTTGGTAAGAGTTTTGTCATACCGAAAAGCGGGCGCTATCAAATAACAATTTTTCATGCCAGAGCTTCAGATTATATTAAAGCTAAGATAAGAGTTTCTTGTATTGGGTTCCAGGAACAACCCATGTCAACATGGAGCCCCACTCTCATGTTTGTTCAAGACACTTACAATTGTGACTTTGCGGCAGGGGCCAATAGTATCCGTATTACTGGGACGGGGAATGCCGTAAACCGGTTCCTGGGCGTGAATAGCATAGTCCTGGAACCACTATAGAGGAGAGTTACAGGTTCAGAAAAGGCCAAGCGCAGCGTCACTCCCCAAAGAGTTCTGGTGGTTACGTTTGTTGGGGGCTTTGGTATTGGTTGTCTATGTAATCTATCGACGGGACTTGGTGTTCTTGTCGGCGACATTTTTACAGATATATTGTTTATATAGGCATAAAGAGCCTAATGTCGCAGACGTTCACGCGTGAATTCTTTTTATTATGGAGAAACTAAGTATTTGAATCAAGAGCTTACAAATGACCAATAGATATAGCGGCTTAAAACTTGGCGTAGTCACCCCCATGGCCAAAGAAAAAGATACTGTTGAAAAATTTGTCCAAGAGGTTCTTGCCGTTTGCCGTTTATTTTCATTTAAAACAATCCGGTTTTATGTTGTTTTAGACCATGCCAGCACGGATGGCACCTTGGATGTCTTAAAGAACATGGGGGAGCATATCCAGGAATTGAAAGTAATTTTTGCTCCCGACAATAAAAATGTTGTTGATGCTTATAAGAGAGGCTATCGCGAGGCCATTACCGAGGGAGTTGATTGGATCCTTGAGATGGATGGAGGGTTTAGCCATAAACCAGAGGACATCCCAAAATTTTTTGAAACCATGATGAAGGGAGGGTATGACTGTGTCTTCGGCAGTCGCTTTTGTCCGAAGGGAAAGATCGAAAATGGGTCTGTTAAAAGGACTCTTGTCAGTTGGGGGGGGACATGGGCAGCTAATATTTTGTTAGGAACAAAACTTTGGGACATGACGAGCGGTTTTGAACTTTTTACAAGGCGGGCCCTTTCTTGGGTGTTAGAAAAGGGAATAGTCTCTGAGGGGCCGTTTTTTCAGACTGAAATTCGCACCTTCGCGCACAAATTTAAAATCACTGAGGTCCCCATCACCTACGATGCGGCAACACAGCAGATCCATCGTAAATCGCTTTCGGATGCTTTGAGGAATTTGAAGAGACTGTGTTTTATGAGGCTAAGAGGTCAATTGTATACTTAAGAACGGGGTTGATGAATGGAAAAGGTCGCATTGGTTGTAACAAGCATCTCAAGTCCGAACCAGGTTTTACAGGTCTTGGCGCGGGGCTGTGTTAAGCATGGCTGGGATTTTATTGTGGCGGGAGACATTTTAAGTCCTAAAAATTTTCAACTTGATGGGTGTGCCTATTATGATATTGACAGGCAGATGGGTACGGATTTCTTGGTGTCGAGAAAATGTTTGACGGGACATTACGCGCGTAAAAATGTCGGATATTTAATTGCGATTAAAAAGGGTGCCGATATTATTGTTGAGACGGATGATGACAATCTTCCACAAGAAAGTTTTTGGCAGCAACGCAAACAAGTTAGGGAAGCTCGTTTTATCAATGGGAAGGGGTGGGTCAATGTTTACAGCTATTTCTCGGATGATTTTATTTGGCCAAGGGGTTTCCCTCTCAATTTGATTCGTAAGAAAACGGACATTCGCCAGGAGTTATTGTCATTAAGGAAACTTAAATGTCCAATCCAGCAAGGTTTGGCTAATAACAACCCCGATGTGGATGCCGTTTATCGTTTGGTCATGCCCCTTCCTATTAATTTTAAGGGAAGCGATGATATCGCGCTTGGCCCTCAAGTTTGGTCGCCTTTTAATAGCCAAAATACGACGTGGTGGCCGGAGGCCTTTCCCTTGTTATATTTACCTTCGTATTGTTCATTTAGGATGACGGACATTTACCGAAGTTTGGTCGCCCAACGGATAGCATGGGAAAACGGTTGGTCGGTGTTGTTTCATAGGCCAACTGTTTCCCAGGAACGCAATCAACATAATTTAATGAAAGATTTTGCTGATGAGATGTCTGGTTATATTCAGGTCGAGACCATTGGGCAAATATTGGAACAAATCAATATTAAACCTGGAGTTAAACTTATTCCTGACGCCATGAGGCAATGTTATGGCCGATTGGTTGCTAAAAGTATTTTTGATGTCAAAGAATTGGATGTGCTGGAGGCGTGGTTAAAAGACTTGGATGGTTTAAGTCTTGACTTATGCCCCGAGGCAACGGACTAATGTTTTTTCGTTTATCAACAATATAACATTTTTGATACCAGGGGGAGGATATGGATATTTTGAAAATCCGCTCATTTATTGAAGATTTAATTTATGATTTAGACACTGTGCGGTATTTGTTAGATTATGGTCGAATTAAAGAGACTTTGCCGATTATCGAAGGAATCTTGGGAGATATTGGTTCTTTTCGAACGGACAATTCAGGGAATGGTTTAAAAGATGTTTTTTCTGAAGAATTTTGGAATAAGAAATTACCTGGAAGCATGACTTTTTCAGAAATGCGTACTAATGTTACTAAGTATTCTCATGCCAAATCCACGGACGTAGAAAAGGATTTGGTAAATATACAGTATTTGAAATTTGTTAAGAATATTTTTGTCTGGTCAGAAAGGAATATTTCTAAAATCAGGTATGAAATTAAATCGCCCTTTCAAAGGAGGACGGAGAAATTGTTGTTTTACGTAGTCCTGTTTTTTATAGGATTTTGTATATTGATTAGTTTAGCTTGGGCGTTTTTTACTAGAAACTGGGGGTTAAGGGGAGAGTATTTCCAGGGGATGAATTTTGAACAAGAAATATCTTCGGGTGTTAATAAAATGATTAACTTTAGCGATTATTCCCAAATGAAGATCGGTATTCCAGCAGAACATTTTTCGGTGCGCTGGAGTGGTTATGTGTTGGCCCCCAAAGATGGCCAGTATACATTTTATTTATTTTTAGATGATGGGGGCAGGCTTTTTATTGATGGAACACAAGTTATAGATGAATGGCAGGACCATGACGGTGTCGAGTTTAAGAAGAAGGTGTTTTTAACCAGGGGCAAGCATACGATTCGATTGGAATATTACAATGATTGTTGTGTGGCCCGTCTGGCATTATATTGGAAGCCAGAGGGTGGCAAGAAAGTCATAATCCCAGAAAGGTATTTAAGGATCAAGTAAGGAATCATTTCTTGATTACTTTCTTTAATAGTTGGAACCCGCCTCTTTTGTCAATGACCTTATATCCATGTTTGCTTTCTAAGTATTCAACGTAATGTGGCCTATCATTAACATCCAGCAGAAGATAATCAGGTTCGGTGTTTAAATTTAAGAACCTTTGCATATTTGGATGCTTTAGAAAATGGGGACTAATCGTCTCTGAAGCGCTCACGGAAGCATTTACGGGAATTTGGGCAATCATGTCATCGAGTATTTGTAGCCGTTTTTTATCTTCAGGAGTGAATTCAAAATTTATTTGATGAAAACCACCAATAAAATCTTTTCTATTTAAGATGGCACCATATTGCCAACTGTATATGAAGGTTGTAAAGAATATTACTATTAATATCGGTAAGACTGTGTTGTGGGGTTTCTTCTGTTGAGTTATTTCAATGTTTTCGTTTGTTTGGACATCTTTTAAAACATAAATTAGGCCAACAAACAGGAAGGGGACAATATACCATACGTATTGAAAATAAATTTGGTGTATTTCTGCGCGATCCGCTAGCAAGGTGATTGCTAACCCATAAATAAACAAGAAATAATTTCGTTTTCGTATGAGTGGGACGAAGGCTAAGGGCCCAAAGAGTTGGCAGAAATAAAGGACCCTATCTTCAGTCAACGCAGTTTTTAATGTGTACAAAGGATTTGTTATAATTGTCTTTAATATTGCTCCCAAACCTCCCGATTTATCAACCATGATACCGTTATAGTAGAAGAAAAAGGGGTGTAATATCCATTTTTTAAACAGAAATCCAAATAGGATTTCATAGAGGATGCTGGCCAAAAGGCAGTACATGGTAAACTTGAAATGTTTTTTATTGTTGAAAAAAATGAAGAATGAAAGAAACAACAACAATAGAAACATATCAGCCTTTATGCTTAACAATAAGAATACTGACAATATAAAATTAAGGGTATTTTCCATTTCTAAAGAATAAAAGAATAAGAAGACGCAAAGAGGAAGAAAGGCTAGCTGGTGAAAATCATAGAAATTAGCGCCATGATTCGCGGGATGTAATAAGAAGGCGGAGACAATAAGTAATGAAGCAAAGTATGATTTCAGTGTTCTTTTACAAAGTAAGAACAAAGGAAGTGCGGCTAAAGCAATGAAAAGGCTTTGAAGGATTAGAAATGTTTCAGTCTTGGGGAATAAATAAAAGAAAGGCAAATAAAGTAAAAGAATAAAATCACAATGGTCACGGAAGATGCTTTGGCCATTAAAGTATGATACGACCATAAAATGACCATGGAGGGTATTAATAAATGCATTTTGAAAAAGACCTAAGTCAAAGGTGTGGGTCTGAAAGTGATAATGGTTTAAAATAGTATAATATGAAAAATAACAGGTATATCCTAATATGACTAGAATTAAAATTGTATATGCTTTTATTTTAGACACTATGGAATACCTGTTTAAAGAAAAAATGGAAGGTATTTCTATTCCTTGGGATATGTAAAATAAATAAAATGCGGACAATGATGTGATGATTACCATCAAAAATGGCATTGTTCTCCAAATGTCTTTGTATAAAAGGAAGGGTATCAGAAAGAAAAATGGGAGAACTCTTAAGATTGTGATAGTTTTTATTTTTATCGGGTCATTCTTAAGTTGATACAATATCCCAGCTATCACGGGGGGCATGAAAACAAAAGAAAAAAGAGTCCTTTTGAGGATTTGTTTTAGCTCTTGTTGGGGGAAGGCGTTATTATTGGGGAGGGCTTTGAGCTCTGACCAATGATATAAAAGAAAATAACAGGCATATCCTATAAGTGAAACCAGGGCCGTGTATGTTATAATTTTAATTATAATGGGATTTTTTTTAAAATGAACGATGTGGGGGGGCTCTATTTTCTTGAATATATGATATACATACAAGACCACCATGATAACGATTGTGACCATTGTAAAAGGGATCATCCCCCAAAGGTCCTTATTAAAGAGAATAGGTAAAAGAAATAAAAAAGAAAGGATTTTTAATAGAGCGTGGACCGTTGTTTTAACTGTATCGGTTTTGAACCTATTTAAGATTCCTATTGTGGGTGGGGCTATAGCTAGAAAAGAAAAGATCATTCCTTTAAGAATCTGTGTTTGATCTTTCAGAGTGATGGCATTCTTGATGACATAGTCTTTGAGTTCTGGCCAGTGGTATAATTCCCATATGAATAAACAAAATGATGTGGCAGAAACACATATGAGAACCAATAAAACAACGCATTGTTCGATGCAATCTATGAGTTGATCCCTATGCATTTTAATGTGGCTATTTATCACCGGGTTTAATGTGATTTCTTCTGTATTTTGTTTTCTTGGAGTAAAGAAAATCTGATTATCGTTCTCCCAAAGTGCGCGAAGTTGGCAAAATTTGCTTGCATTGCAATGCCTTCATCGTTAGAGATTAGCACATTGTCCGGACTTAAATCAATAACGACTATAAAAATAAGTTTAAGACCTTAAGAATAAAGAATTTATATTTTTAAAGTAATAAAAAACCATGATATGTTAATATTAAATCCCAAGCAATGACCGAGGCAAGAATCTTTCCTTATAAGAAATACATACACTTCCTGGGTGAAATCCTCTTTTTTGTTTTAATTATTGGGGTTTTACATTACCGTTCGGCTTTGTTTCTGGAACCATCGAAACTCTATTCGCCATCATTAGCCCATCACCTGCAAACAGATGCTCTTTTACGAGGGCACCTACGCTTAAGTCCACGACCTTTTGGTCTTCCTTGGGATTGTATATGGAGTGAGCGCGGTATGCAGCAAAACTGGGGGATGGGAGTCGTTTTATTGAGGCTTCCTTTTGAATGGGCATCTAAACAATGTGGTTTTGGCCCTTTTCCGGACAGGTTGATTTTGTTTTTCTATCTGGCCCTTATGATTGTGCTGTTCAATGTGTCTTTAAGATCGGTCCTTGGAGCTTTAGGTCTATCTGCCTATGGTGTTATGAGTCTGTTGATTCGTTGGTATGTTGTAGCGTGGATTTTGTTTTGCCCGACTACAGGGATCCTACTTGAAAGGACCGCATCTGTCTATGATGAGACCGTATTCTATAGCTGTGTTTATAGTTATATATTACTTTTTCTCTTATGGATTTATATCCGAAGGCCGCATAACCGGCTTTTTTTTGTTCTTTGTTTGGCTTCGGGTTTTGCATGTTTGGTACGTCCGACTTTGATTTTTTATGGATTGGTCACTGCCACCCTTGCGGTAATACATGCTTACCAATATACGC
>JAJXTI010000064.1 GCA_021783915.1 bacterium | reverse complement strand
TTTAGCAGCCACTATCGTTCCATTTTTAGTTTTTCTTATTACCGAAGACAATTGGGGAATGGTCGTTGCTTCCATTGTGGGGTTTTTGGCCATTGGAACTACCAAGACAGTCATGACAACCACAGAAGCTTCCTCTCTTAACAAAGCTTTGGCCCAAACGGCCCGATGGCTTTTACTTTACAGTGTCTTTTTTTCTCTGGGATGGGTGCTGTGCAGCCGTTGAAAATCACATCGATCCAAACAACTATTTATAAAAATCGATTCAAAAAGTCTTTTACTATTGCCGGAGTTCTTTTGTCCGAACGCACTGGATTGATTTTAGAAATTACAACCGCTGATTTTATCGCCCAAGGGGAGATTGCGCCTTTGGAGGGTGCCAGCAGAGAAAGTTTTAAAAAGGCCCGGCATGATTTATCTATCATCGAAGGGCAATTGATAGGGCTTGAAATTCCTTCAGATTCCAAAGAGTTTTTAGGCTTTTTAAAAAATTTTAGGCCTTTATACCCATTGTGCGCGTCTGTCCGTTTCGGGGTGGAATCAGCTATGTTTGATTTAGTTTGCCAAGCTCAAAAGACTACTCTAACTGAATTTCTAGGGGGGAGATTAAGAGAGGTTTCCACGGCCGTTTTATTGCAGGGTCCTTTGGAACAAATTGTACAAGAAGCTAAAGATTTTGCCCGACAGGGCTATGAAGTTTTTAAAGTTAAGGTAGGTAACCGTAATATTCCTTTGGATTTTAAAAAAGTCGACCAGTTACGGGAGATTTTGCCTGAAGACGCTTTAATCCGTTTGGATGCCAACAAGGCGTGGTCTTTTAATGAAGCTGTGTTGTTTGGGAAATTGATTGGTACAGAGCGCATTGATTTTATCGAGGAGCCATTAAAAGACATCAGCCAAATCGATGAATTTTATCAACAAACACACATCCCGATAGCTTTGGATGAAACATTATCTGTCATACCTTGCGGTATATCTGCCCCAGGGAGGTGTTCATCGACATTGGCCCACCATGAAGGGGTCAATGCCTATGTGCTTAAACCAATGGTTTTAGGGGGAATTACTGTCACTTTAGATTGGATAGAGCAGGCCAAGAATTTAGGAAAGAAGGCCGTTATTAGCTCTTGTTTTGAGTCATCGGTTGGCTTAAAGGTACTCAAAAATCTGGCGCTTTTAACGGATCAGGTCCCAGGGTTAGGGGCCCAGCTTTGGTTGAGATGAGAAATTGAAATTAGGGCCAGATTTATTGCGTAATGACTATGAACGACTATCCAGCCATAACCTGGGGTACGCGTACCATCAACTATCAAAGGCTAGAGCAGTATATTAGCTCTGTGATTAAACACCTTAAGGGCCGAGGTATCGCGGCCAAGGACCGTTTGGTCATCATTGATAATAATAGCATAGAATATGTGGTTGTCCTGTTGGCGCTGTGGAAAATGGGAGTGGTTGCCTGTCCATTAAACCCCCGCTGGCCTTATGAAAGCCTACTTCAATGCGTTTGCGCGCTTGATTCTAAAGTCATTTTAACCAGCCAAAAGCAGTTTTTAGCTTCTAAGAAAATAACAATCCCTATGGCGCAGCTTAGGGAGTTGATTTCTTTTGATGCCCGTCAATCTCAAGAAATCCATAAAAAAGGCATCCCTTTGGACCAGGAAGTCACTGTTATTTGGACATCCGGCAGTAGCAATCAGCCCAAGGCAGCGGTGCATACCTGGGGCAATCATTTTTATAGTGCTTCTGGTTCATCTGAAGTTATTCCTTTAAAAACAGGAGACCGTTGGGTTTTGTCTTTGCCGTTGTATCATGTTTCGGGCATAAGTATTGTCTGCCGTTGTTTTCTGGCCCAAGCAACTCTTGTGATTGCCGGTGAAGAGGATTTAGCGGAAGTTATTAGGAGATCAAAGCCAACACACATTTCGCTGGTAGCCACACAACTGTATCGTCTGTTGGAAGACAAAGCCAACCATGTTTTATTAAAATCGTTAGGGTATATTTTGCTTGGCGGCAGCGCTATACCGGCGTCTTTATTGGAGAAAACTTTGTTTTTGGGCCTGCCAGTCTATACCAGTTATGGTTTAACGGAAACATCTTCCCAGGTAGCCACCGGAAAAGTCGAGACTGCGGACAAGCCATGCGCAAAAATTTTACCTTATCGTCAATTAAAAATAGACAATGACGGACAAATTTTGATCAAAGGGGAGGTCTTGTTTAAAGGTTATTTGCACCAAAATAAAATCACTCTGCCGCTGACCCAAGACGGTTGGTTTAAAACCGGGGATTTGGGAAAATTAGAAAATGGGCGTTTATCGGTTTTAGGCCGGGCGGACAATATGTTTGTGAGCGCCGGGGAGAATATCCAGCCTGAAGAAATTGAAAACGTGCTGATGCGCATGTCTGCCGTTAGGCAGGTTGTCGTCGTTGCTAAAGAAGACAGGGAATACGGATTAAGGCCGATTGCTTTCGTTAGGGTCCGTGGGGCTTTTAATGCAGGGCTTTTAAGAAGCCATTGTGCGCAATATTTACCTGGAATAAAAATTCCTGTCGCCTTTTATCACTGGCCGGAGGGACTAAATCAAGGGATTAAAATCAACCGGAGATTTTTTCAAGAACGGCTAGGGAAATTTTCTGCAAGATGAATTTCGAATTATTTAGCAAATTTTTCAAGAGTGGCCCGAAGGTTTTGGGGTAATGGGATTTTTTCCCTGGTCTTTTTATCGATGGTCACATGCACAGTCTTGGCTGTTCCCACCAAAATTTTATTTTTATGGATTTTGTAATCAAGAGCAAATGAACTGTTACCGACATGGAGGATTTTTACACTGATGGTTATTTTGTCCCCTACGAACAGAGCTTTTTTATAATCGCTTTCAACGTGCACAATGGGCGGTAAATAGTTGCATTTTTTCAAAGAGGTCCCATAATCCATCCCCATTTTTTCAAGCAATGTTTCATAGGCATCGTGGACCAATGCCAGTTGATGGCCGAAAAATAACAATCCCGCAGCATCTGTATGGTGCATACGAATTTGTGTTTTATGGATCACTGCCATAGGTATCATTATAACATGCGCAATCGAAAGGTTGACAAAAAAAACAAACATTGTAATATAAGTATACTTACGTATTTTTCTACGTGTTCTTACGGATAAAAGCGGCCCTTTTAAAAACCATAAATTAATGGAGAAATATGAATAAAAAAGCCCTGGTTGCGGAATTTATTGGAACATTTACCCTTATTTTTATAGGGGTCGGATCCATTGCCGCTGATCAAATTACCGGCGGTAAGGTAGGTTTGATAGGCATCGCCTTGGCCCACGGTTTGGCCATTGGTGTTATGGTTTCAGCTACGGCTGCTGTTAGCGGAGGGCATTTGAACCCGGCGGTCACCATAGGTTTATGGTTTGTGCGAAAAATTGATAACTTGAATGCTATTGGTTATGTTCTTGCCCAATGTTTAGGCGCTATTTTTGCCGCCTTCCTTATTAAATTCGCAGTGCCGGCAAATATTTTGACGGTGGTGGGGATGGGGACCCCGTCTTTAGGCGCTGGTATTAGCGCGACCATGGCTTTGGTGACTGAAATAATTTTGACTTTTTTTTTGGTTTTTGTTGTTTACGGTACAGGGGTGGACGTGCGCGCGCCCAAATGCGGCGGGTTGTTTATTGGTCTGGCCGTGGCCATGGGGGTTTTAATGGGAGGACCGATTAGCGGAGCGGCCATGAACCCGGCCCGTTACATTGGCCCGGCGCTTTTAGGGGGCGGTTTGCAAAATTGGTGGATTTATTGGGTGGGACCGATCTGCGGAGGTGTTCTTGCTGCGGAGATTTATCGGTATCAATTAGAAAAATGAAAGGAGTTCTTCAATGTCAGAACGCATAGGTACGGTTACCATGAAAGGTAACCCTTTGACCTTGGTCGGAAATGAAGTAAAAACAGGAGACAATGCCCCGGACGTGACATTGGTCGCCAATGATTTATCCGAGGTAAAATTGTCCTCGTTTAAAGGCAAAAAAGTGATTTTGTCTGTGGTCCCGTCGCTGGATACGCCAGTGTGCGATTTGCAGACCAAACGTTTCAATCAGGAGGCTTCCAAGCTCCATGATACAGTTGTGTTGACTATCAGCAAAGATCTCCCCTTCGCCCAACGGCGTTGGTGCGGGGCAACAGGGGCAAGCGCGGTCAAAACGCTCTCGGATTATCGCGGTAATTTTGGCGAAACCTATGGTGTTTTGATTAAAGGGCTCAATCTTTTGGCCAGGGCCATTTTTGTGGTCGATGAAAAGGGCAAGGTCATTTATACTCAATTAGTCAAAGAAGTGGCAACTGAACCTAACTACGATGAAGTATTGAAGGCTGTCGACGCACAGGGTTGCGGCTGCGGCGGTCATTAAGAGAGGAAATAATCTATGGCTTACACATTACCCCCATTACCATACCCTTACAATGCTTTGGAACCGCATATTGATGCGCGCACCATGGAAATTCACCATACTAAGCACCATCAAGCCTACATTAATAATGTCAACAACGCTATTAAAGGTAAATTAGATTTAGAAGCCAAGACTGTTGAGGCCTTGATTGCCAATTTTAATACCCTTCCGGAAGACATCCGTACCATCGTGCGTAATAATGGCGGCGGCCATGCAAACCATACGTTTTTCTGGACAATCATTGGTCCTAAGTGTGGAGGTAGTCCCGTTGGTAAAGTGGCAGAGGCCATCAACAAAGAATTTGCTTCTTTTGGTGTTTTTAAAGAAAGATTCGCCGTGGCCGCGACTTCACGTTTTGGAAGCGGCTGGGCATGGCTAAGTGTGACTCAAGAAGGTAAATTAGAAGTTTCTTCCACGGCCAATCAGGACAGTCCTGTCATGGAAGGCAAGATCCCCATTTTAGGTATTGATGTTTGGGAACATGCTTATTATTTGAATTATCAAAACCGCAGGCCGGATTACATTGCCGCTTTCTGGAATGTGGTTAATTGGCAGGAAGTAGAGAAACGCTATAGCGAAGTTAAAAAATAATTTTGGATCTTCGGAAAGATTTTGGATTACCTTACCCGCGGGTTCCGTCCTGATTAAAAAATTTAGAAATTGTTTGACTCCATTAAAGTTAGTGACTACCATATGTAGTGCTTTCCGTAATAATAATGTGTATATATAGTGTTTTTTAATCTTTTTATTTTTGCTTAAGGAGGTCTGTCGATGTCTTCTTTTGTCTCTGGTGTTAATACTTTCGACATTAAAATCCAAAAACGTAACGGTCAAATCATTGAATTTGTCCCTCACCGCATTATGTACGCGGTGGCTAATGCGTTTAAAGAACAGCTTAGCCTGCCTAGGGAATCCGAGCTTTCTACCGAAAGCTTACAGGAAGTCCAAAAAATAAGCGATTGCATTATGGCGGTATTAAAAGAGCGCGGCATACAAAAACCATATTTGACGGTGGAAGAAATTCAGGATGAAGTCATCCGTCAGCTTTATGAAAATGGCCATAAAGAAGTGGCGGAACGCTACGCCAGCTATCGCCGTCATCATGCGACCCGGAGGCAATTATTTGAACTTTATGCCGTTATTAAACGGGACGGTAAAATAGTTTCTTTTAAACAGGAAAAGATTACTTTAGCCGTTGCCAAAGCTCTTATCGCCCATAATAAGGGTATTTATAATGAGATCCTCATTGAAAAAGCCCATGAGCTTTCTGAAAAAGTTGTAGCGGAAATCAAATTGCGATGGCCGCAAGGTAAATCTATCCCTATTGAAGAGATCCAGGACATTGTTGAAAAGGTCATTATGGCCGCTGGCTATCATGATGTGGCCAAGCGTTATATTATTTATAGGGAAGATCGTGCCAAAGCCCGGCGCACTAAACAGGTCCAGGAGGAGGAACCTGTTGAATGGGTCAAAAACCTGGTCATTAAAAATGACAAAAATGAAGAGCGCCCCATCAACCTAGATGAAGTGCGTTTTAAACTGGAGAGTTGTTGCAAATTGTTAACGGATGTTTCCGTAGAACAACTTTTAAAAGAGGTTGTAAAAAATTATTTCAACGGCATGACGGAGCGGCAAATGGCTTTGGCGAATATTATGGCCGCCAGGAGTTTTATCGAAAGGGAACCTAATTATTCTTTTGTGGCTGCCCGTCTTTTGCTTCTTTTAGAGTACACGGAGGCTTTAGGGGCTGAAACTTCTTTTGAACGCATCCGTGTGGAGTACCCTGAATATTTCATTAAATACATTCACCAGGCGACTAAACTGGAACTCTTAGATTCAACGTTGAAATCATTTGATCTCAGAGAGCTTTCCAGGGCCATCGTACCGGAACGTGATTTTATTTTCCGTTACATGGGGCTGCAGACTTTATACGACCGTTATTTTATTCACTCGCAAGATAAACGCATTGAACTGCCGCAGATTTTCTGGATGCGGGTGGCGATGGGGCTGTCGATTAACGAGGGAGAGCAAAAAAACAAATGCGCCATTGAATTTTATAACGTACTTTCAACATTTCGATTCATGTCTTCAACCCCGACATTGTTTAATTCCGGCACGCGCCATCCGCAATTGTCTTCTTGCTTCTTGACGACCATTGAGGACGATCTTTGGCACATCTTTAAGTGTATCCAGGATGATGCCATGCTTTCCAAATGGAGCGGGGGCTTAGGCAATGATTGGACCAGTGTGCGGGCCATGGGGACGCATATTAAAGGCACCAATGGTAAAAGCCAAGGCGTTATCCCTTTTTTGAAAGTGGCCAATGACACGGCCGTTGCCGTCAACCAAGGCGGTAAACGCAAAGGGGCGATGTGCGCTTATTTGGAAGTCTGGCATTTGGACATTGAAGATTTCCTTGAACTGCGCAAAAATACCGGAGATGATCGTCGCCGCACCCATGATATGCATACTGCTAACTGGGTCCCTGATTTGTTTATGAAAAGGGTCAAGGCCAATGCGGATTGGACTTTGTTTACTCCCGCGCAAACCCCGGATTTACATCATATTTACGGGCAGGCCTTTGAGAAGCGTTATGAAGAATATGAACAGATGGCCCGCGAAGGCAAGATTAAGCATTTTAAAGTCGTTTCCGCTGTCCAGCTATGGCGTAAAATGCTTTCCATGCTTTTTGAAACAGGGCACCCTTGGATCACCTGGAAGGATGCTTCCAATGTCCGTTCCCCGCAAGACCATACAGGAGTCATACATAGTTCCAATTTGTGCACGGAGATATTGCTTAATACCTCTAAAGACGAAACAGCCGTTTGCAATTTGGGATCCATTAATTTGGCCATCCACGTCTCCAAAGACGGTGTTGACCATAATAAGCTCAAAGAAACCATTATGACGGCGGTACGCATGCTGGACAATGTTATCGATATTAATTATTACCCGACTGGAGAAACAGCCACGGCCAACAACCGCCATCGCCCTGTAGGCCTGGGGATTATGGGTTTTCAGGATGCCTTGTATCTTTTGGATGTTAGCTATGCCTCCAAAGAGGCCGTGGAATTCGCGGATCAAAGCATGGAGGCCATTTCATATTATGCGCTGCTTGCTTCCGTGGAATTGGCCAAAGAAAGAGGTGCGTATTTGACTTATAAAGGCTCAAAATGGGACAGGGGGTTGTTGCCCATTGATACCATTGATTTATTGGAGAAAGAACGCGGTGGTTATCTGAATATGGATCGCGGCCAACATATGGACTGGACGCCCCTGCGCCAGGCCCTAAAACAACATGGCCTTCGCAATAGCCTGGTGATGGCCATTGCACCCACCGCCACCATTGGCAATATCACGGGGGTTACCCAAAGCATTGAACCCATGTATAAAAATGTTTTTGTTAAAAGCAACCTTTCGGGGGAGTTTACTGTCATTAATGAATATTTGGTGGATGATTTGAAAAGATTGGGCATTTGGGACAAGGAAATGATTGATGATCTCAAATATTTTGACGGGAGTGTCCAGGAAATCAAACGTATTCCTGCTCATTTAAAAGCCAAGTATGCGGCGGCCTTTGAAATTGATTATGAATGGATTATTGAGGCCGCCAGCCGCCGTCAGAAGTGGATTGACATGGGACAGAGCCTCAACCTGTACCAGGCCAAACCTTCGGGAAAGAAAATCAACGATATGTATATGTTTGCTTGGGAAAAAGGTCTTAAAACCACTTATTATTTGAGATCCATGGGCGCGACCCGTATTGAAAAGAGCACTTTGGATGTGACTAAATATGATAATGTCGTTGGTCAGCGTCAGCGTGATGAAAAAGGGCACGTGGTCGAGGCCCCCGCGCCTAAACCAAGCGCTGAGCCGGTGCAGGATTGTGAGTCTTGCCAGTAATCCGGCAGGAATGAACAACAATAAAACTTTTAGGAGAAAGAACTTTATGCCTGAAGAAGTCAATAAATCAGAGTGCAGTGGCGGTATCCGTATGACACGGGAAAGGGTCTCTGCCGATAACAAGAAGGTTATCCTCAATGGCCGTACCGTGGATGTGAACCAGTTGGTGCCTATTAAATATAAATGGGCATGGCACTATTATTTGGATGGCTGTGCCAACCATTGGATGCCCACCGAAGTTTCCATGCAAAGGGACATTGAGCAATGGAAAAATCCCAGCTTTTTTACTGAGGATGAGCGCCATGTCATTAAGCGTGTTTTGGGTTTTTTTTCGACCGCTGAAACATTGGTGGGGAACAATATTGTTTTGTCCATTTATAAAATGGTTGATAATCCGGAGTGCCGCCAATATTTATTGCGCCAGGCTTTTGAAGAGGCCATCCACTCGCACACTTTTCAATATATTGTGGAATCTCTTTCATTGGATGAATCAGAAATATTCAATATGTACCGCGAAAACAAAGAGATTTATGAAAAGGACGAATTCTCCATGAGTTGTACCGATGGCATTATTGATGAAAGTGTGGATTTGTCCACTAAGGAGGGCCTGCAGAAATTCATCAATAATTTGGTGGCTTTTTATGTTGTCACTGAAGGTATTTTCTTTTACAGCGGGTTTGTTTTAATGCTCTCTTTCGGCCGTCAAAACCGGATGCCTGGTGTTTGTGAACAGATCCAGTATATTTTACGTGATGAGAGTATCCATATGAATTTTGGCATTGAATTAATCAATACGATCATCGATGAAAACCCCTATTGTTGGATCCCGGAATTTCAAGATTTTCTGGTCAAACGCATCAAAAAGGCCGTTGAACTTGAATGTTCCTATGCTCAAGAATGCCTTCCCAGAGGGGTATTAGGGTTAAACTTGCCGTTGCTGAAAGAATATATTGAATATATCGCTGACCGTCGCCTGGAAAAGCTCCGTTTGCCCCGCCAATACAATTCCAGCAATCCGTTTCCCTGGATGAGCGAAGTCATTGACCTTAAGAAGGAAAAGAATTTCTTCGAGACCCGTGTGACGGAATATCAAACCGGTGGAACCCTGGAATGGTGAGCTATAAAAATAGTCGGTTTGAGTTGGATTAAAATGCCGCGGTTTCGTTTTTGGCGTCTTTACACCCTTCCTGACACAAAAAAATATGCCTTTTTTTTTAATAAAGGCTATAATACCTCTCTATTGTATGGTTGGGTTCGGAAAAACTATTATATTTTTAGGTATGGCCTTAATTGTCGTCGGTTTTCTTGTGCTGATGTTGGGAAAGTTCAGCCATATAGGCCGTCTTCCGGGGGACATTTTTGTTAAAAAAGGGAATTTTACGTTTTATTTTCCTTTAACAACATGTATCATCTTAAGTTTGCTTTTTAGTTTAATCATGTTTTTTATGTCTCGAAAATGAAAAGAATTTTTCTAATCTTTTTTCTAATAGGGATTTTTCTGGGCGGCGTTGTGGCCGTGGCCGAGGTGGCCAAAAAAGAAAATTTACCGCACCAAATGGTCAGGGTGGCCATTGTCCGGGACGCCAGAGAATTGAATTTAGCAATTGATGGCCCCTATACTTTTGTTGATATGGATTCATTCAAAGTCATAGGCCAGGGGCACAGGCTTTTTAAAGCAAGGGTACGGCTTTTGGACAAAGGCCTTTTTATGGGGATGAGTGTTTATCCCTCAAAACGTCTTATGATTAAACCCGTCAAGGACGCATCAATCATCATCAATAACCATGCTTTTCGTGGGGACGTGCTTTTAATACGCACACCTAATAACCGTATTACGGCCATCAATAGTATCGACATTGAAGATTACATTAAGGGGGTCTTGTACGAAGAGGTCTCTAACCGTTGGCCTATTGAAGCGCTCAAGGCCCAGGCGGTGGCGTCCCGCAGTTATACTTTGTATAAAATGGATTTAAGCCGCCATAGCGATTATGATGTGACCAATGATATCTATTCCCAAGTTTACGGCGGTAGGGACTCTGAACGTTACCGCACGGGCCTCGCGGTGGAACGCACCTCCGGGCAGGTTTTGAGTTACCACGACAAGATTTTGCCGGCTTATTTTCATGCGACCTGTGGCGGCATGACCGAGGATGCCAAGGAACTTTGGAATATTGATTTACCGCCCCTTCGCGGAGTGCCCTGTATGTTTTGCCAAAATTCTCCCCACATGCATTGGAAAAAAAATATGCGCCTGCGTGACATTCAATTGGAGTTAAACAGGCGCGGTTATAAAATAGGTCTGATTAAAAATATTGAAATCCTTGGACGCGACCGCAGCGACCGTATAAAAAATTTGAAAATCATC
>JAJXTI010000063.1 GCA_021783915.1 bacterium | reverse complement strand
AGCTTTGATAACCTAACCTTTGTGACGCCTTGTTTCGACTCGTGTACTATCTGGGAAGATTTGTTTCCCTGCTCCTAAAAGGTCTTTAGAAATAACAGTGTCTTCAAAGCTGTTTTGATCCATAAAGTGATACTCATCTCCTGCCGCATAAGTAAACTGCATACGGCGACGCTCTAAGGGGGCATCTTCTAAAGTCTCAGCACTACGAAAAGTTCGCTCTAAAACTGCATCAGTTTTAATATTCTTAAGCCGTACACGTACAAAAGCACTGCCTTTACCAGGCTTAACATGGTTATACTCAGTCACAAAATAAAGCTGACCATCAACCAAAAGACCCATTCCACTTTCGAGCTGATTAATAGTAATTGCCACTTAACACCTCACATCCTTCCTCTGTTACTAAAACCATATCTTCTACTCTTACCCCAAATTGGCCAGGAATATAAACCCCAGGTTCCACCGTTACAATCATTCCCGACTCTAAGAGGGCTGGGCTTTTAACCGAAAGCCGTGGGTTTTCATGGATTTCAAGCCCTACCCCATGGCCTAGAGAATGACCAAAATACTTTGCTAACCCTAACTTACGCAACACTTTACGTGCATAATTGTCAACATCTGCTACCGCAATTCCTGGTTTAATAAGCTTTATAGCTTCTTTCTGCGCAAGTGTAGTCGCTTCAAGCACTTTTCTATATGAAGGCGACATTTTACCTAAAAAGAAATTACGTGTCAAGTCAGACTTATAACCTTTTATCTCTATGCCTATATCAATAAGAAGAGGTTCATTATTTTTTAAAATTCTATCACTAACTTGGGCATGGGGGTAGGCTGAATTGGGGCCTGATGCTATAATGGGATTGAAAGAAAAATTAACCCCATTTTTCTTTATAAATCCCTCCAAATGACCTAAAACTTGACGTTCTGAAAGACCAGGTTTCACCACTTTCTTCAAAAAACATAAAGTTTCAAAATGTATCTTTAAGCATTGACGAATGGCATTGACTTCTACTTCTTCCTTAATTTCTCTTAAACTTTCAACCAATCCATTGGCTGGAATCAGCTTAACCCTTTGAGGACAATAACTTTTGAGTTTTTTAAGGCAGGCCACAGAAGTATGCCGCTCATCAAAGCCCAACCGTTTGATTTTATATGTTTTAACTAACTCGAATAAAGTCGCCGCTAAACACCGGGTATGTTGTTTAAGCAAGACAATACCCTTTAAACTTTTTTTGGCTTCTTGAATATAACGAAAATCCGTAATATAAATAGCTCTTTGGTTAGTTATTAAAAACCAAGACTCTTTGGCATCAAAACCAGTCAAATAATTAATATTTATATCATGAGTAACTAAAAGAGCATCTATATTACGATGACGGGAAAATTCATTGACTAATCGTTTAAGACGGTTATTCATGAAATTATGGTATCTTACCGACCCTTCCCCGTAGGGGGGCGTTCAGCCTAGTCAGCTAACAGTACGGGAATGCCATTTTTTATAGGGTATTTACGTCCACACTTGAGGCAGACAATCTGCTTATCTTCAAGTTCAACTTCACCACCACAGGCAGGACAAGCAAGAATTTCCAAAAGTTTAGGATCTATCATTTAACTAGCTACCTGTTCTTTTTTAGCCGCCTCTACGTAACGTAGCTGAAGCTCATAAATTGAACCATTAAGCAATTCTGCTTCTTCTTTAGTTAAATTACCTGTGGTTTTTTCTCTGATAATCGTCATGGTATCAATCAAAAATTTTGCCTGTTTAAGGTTCTTATCTATCTGATTGGTCAAAGGATTTGGCATTTCCCCTAAAAAAATCATGGTTTGAAAACCAAGACTAGCAATGTAATTAAAAAAATCCAGTTGAGGTTCTTGTTCTTGAGTTTGGGGTTGTTTCTCTTCAGATGAAGTTGGTAGGGGTTGTCCATCCGGTCCGATAAGGCCACTGGATGATGGTGTAATTTTCTCTCCCCAGCGATCATGAATGTCCATATTTATTAATCCTTTCTAAAAGTATGGACACTTTAACACTGAAGCCTGCGGATGTCAAATCTTAGAAAACTTAGGCAGTTGGATGATCCACTCTGTGCCTATATTCAACTGGCTATCCACCATGACCTTGCCTCCATGATGGCTGACGATGTTCTGTGCCTGGGCCAAGGACATGTTTGTGCTCTCTGTCCCCTTAGAAACAGAAAAAAACGGGTCAAAAATCTTGAATAAATCTTCCTGGCTTAGACCGGCCCCTGTGTCTTTGATACTTATTTCTAACCCTTCCTGTGAATCTTCCATCCCCACCCATATCTGCCCCCGCAAAGATGTCGATTTAACTGAATTAGCCAAAAAAACATACACGGCCCTCTTGATTTGTTCCATGTCTGCATGGATCATAAATTCCTGCCCATCCTGATAATATTTATAAAGCATTATATTTTTACCTTGCAGATGTTCCGATAAATGTTCTAACAATTCGTTGATGATTACAGTCATGTTCACAGGTTCGAGATTCAACGGTTTTAATTCACTAAAATCAGATAATTGCTGGATCAGGTCTTGTAATTTCAGTAATTCTTTATTAAAGACCATAACAAACTTGTTCAGAAATTCTTGATCATTAAGCCTTTTGGGCAATTGATATCTATAGCCGACCAAAGCTGTTAAAGGATTCCTGAGTTCGTTAATAATTTTTTGCGACAAAGCAGACATCATCTGGTAACGTTCTGCCCGTACCGCCTGCTGTTTTAACATATCGTTTTGTTCAACCATTTGCAAATAACTGGCCTTAAAGAAATATTTATCAACTAACGACTGTGCATAATCTTTTAAAGGAATGAACATAATGGCAATAAGGATAACGGCGGTCATTGATCCTACCGCTGATTGATTGCCCAGCACATCATGAAATGCCGTACCGATCAAATAGATGGCTATCAGATAAAAGAGTGTAATAAAACCCGCCAAAATGGTATAAATCAAACCTTTACGAATAACAATACGAATATCTAATAAATGATGTTTAATAATAATATAAACTACGACCAAATTGTAAACCGGCACCAAAATGACACCGAAAGGAAAAACAGGAAAATTAAATACAGGGAATAAAGATGTTAAGCCTCCAAGAATTCCGAAGATGGAAGATATAAAAAAATATTTGTATTGATTTCTACGAATGGCGGAAGCTTTTTGATAAGCTTTAAAAAGGATTGTAAACCCATGGATAAAAGCATGAAAGAAAAAATAAGGAAGAAAGTAATAAATCGGACCTGCGTCCGGATAAAAACGAAAACCTAATTTAGGCAGCACATCCCGTACAAAATATTGTGGAAAAATAATCGCTGCAAAAAAATAAAAACCAAGAATCAAATAATAGGCAATGACTGCTTTTTTATGCTGCTCGTAAGTATTGGTCAATAAAACAACAACATGAAAAAAGAACACTGGAATAAAAATGGCATTCAAATTGAGGACTCGCCCCCAAACAATGGCCACTTCATAATGGCTAGTCGTAAAAAGATAGAAAATCCCAAGACCCCAGACACTTATTCCTAAGCTATAGAGGCTCCAAAGAATTTTCAGAGGGGTCCTGGGTTTATTGAAAAAAACAAATACCGCACAAGGCAATCCTGTTAAAAAAGCGATGATACCGCAAACCGCACAATAGATCATATACCGCTCTCCTAAAAGATATATTGCTCTTTTAAATCTTCTTCAATAAAACAATCAAAGAAAAGGCTAAAATTACCGATCGCTCACTTGATAATCAATCTCAATATTAAATGTGTATTCCGGCAAGGTCATACCTTTTAAAAACGGTGGAAAATGCGCTTCTTCAAGACTTTTAATAGAAATATAGCGTAAATTTTGGCTGGCATTGGTTTTCCCATCTATAATTTGATAGTCCTTCAAGCTGCCATCTGAAGAGATAATAAATGTCAAATAGACTTTACCATCATCTAAACGGCTGTAATTGGCAATGGCCCTCTCTTGAATACTTTGCCTCACTCTATCATTATAAGAAGTATAAATAGGACTATTTATATTTTCAGAAGTAATTGGAGTCACTGTAATATAATTAACCTGCATAGACTTAATTTGGGTCGGTTTGCGTTCATACATAGTCATACCTTTAAGGGCATCGTCTTTAGTTAATTTAACACCAATAGTATTATTGGAAGCGGAAAGTAAGAGATTTTGTAGATCTAACTTTTGTGCCGGTTTAATAGCATGCTGTCGAATATCTAAATTCTTGGGGCTGGGGGGTCTGTATGTAATCTCTACTCTTTTGTCTCTGGCCCTTCTAAGTTCTGGCATTTTCATCCAATAACTGCTACAGATAACCATTGTATGAATCATCAAAGATATAAATATGGTTTTATATAAAAGACTATTGGTAGTCATGATCTAAAGATTGCCGTGCTTATATAGCGGATGAATCTAAGAGTATCACGCACGGGTTTAATTTTACTGACTTCATCACGGTAAATAGTTTGAATGGGAACAGATGCTATACGAAACCCCCTTCTACTGGCCTTAATAAGAATTTCCGTTTCAATTTCAAAATCATTGCATTTAAGTTCAATCGAACTTAAAACTTTTGTTGTAATCAAACGGAAGCCGCATTGCGTATCTGTAATTCTTTGGCGGCAAATTAAAGAGATCAGCCAAGACATAAACCAGTTCGTTGAACGTCTGAGCCACGGCATACCAGAAGGATTATGCATGCGATCTCCGTTAATGATGTCTGCATGCCCTTTTTGATAACCTTCTAAAAAGTTACCGATATCCGAAGGTGAATGTTGACCATCACCATCCAAGGTAATGACAGCATCATAACCCAGCCCTATTGCTTGTGTGAAAGCTAAACGCAAAGCATTACCCTTCCCACTTTTCTTATGAGTTGAAATAACTAAGGCCCCTTGAGTCTTGGCTAAAATAGCAGTGTCATCAACAGAACCATCATCGACAACAATGATGCCATAACCTAATTCAATGATTACCTTAACCAAAGAATTGATAGTCTTGGCTTCATTATGAGCAGGAATAACGATGATAGTTTTCATGTGACCTCGAAACGACGGAACACTAACCATTGGCTGGGATTCTGACGAATTCTTTTCTCAATCAAAGGTAAATATTTTTTAATAAAGTCTTTTATTTCTTGGTCACTAATAGTTTTGCCATTCAAAGATGGTGGATAAATAGGTTCTTCAAAATTAATATAAAAATTGTCCTTAGGGGTACGCAAAAAAAATGCCGGTATAATAGGGGCGCCTGTTTTAAGTGCAAAAAAAGCAGCTCCGCTGGGAATAATAGCCTTCCGCCCTAAAAAATCCATTGTAAGACCATGGTGGCCAAAATCTCTGTCACCTAGAATGGCAACTAGGCGGTTGCGTTTTAAATGCGTTAAACATCGACGAAGAGCTACATTGGTTTGAATAACAATAGTTCCAAAGAATTCTCGTTTGCTGTTAAAAAACGTATTAACTCTACCATCTTTATGGGATAATGCCACTACCGACAAAGGATAACCTAAAAGACTCAAGACCGATCCCCCCATTTCCCAATTTCCTAAATGCGCACTCAGAATGATGCCCCCCTTGCCTTTACGAAGAACCTCATTTAAGTACTCAATTCCAGAGATTTGAACAGACTCTTTAATAAATTTTTTATCGATTCTATTAGTCATTGTAAAAAAATCAGCCAAATATTTACCAAAATCCCTAAATACGTTACGTACCGTACCTGCAGGAACTTTATCAGTATTAAGAATAATCTCTAAATTTGCACGAACCGCTTCTCGGTCAGTCTTAGACAATAAGTACTGACAATCCGCCAAAAGGACAGCTATAGAATAACTCAAAGATAATGGCAAGTAGCGTGTAAAAAATTCTGCAATCTTATAAAGATAATAATTACCCATAAATAAACAATATAACGCGTTAATTAACTCAGTACCAAACGTGCAATATCCTCAGCAGCATAGGGTTTGCCGTATTTCAAGGCTGTCTCACGCATCAATTGAAGCTCCTCTGGACTATTTAAAAGCATCTGGACAGTTTCGGCTATCTTATATTTATCATCGACCCGAACGGCTATTCTGCTTTTAACCAGAAACTCTGAGTTACGTTCTTCTTGACCGGGAATAGGATCAACAACAACCATTGGTAATCCCTTAGCTAAACATTCTGAAGTGGTCATTCCTCCGGGTTTACTGATAATCAGGGTAGAAACCTCCATTAATTCATCCACATTGTTGGCATACTCATAGACAATCATTTTCTTAGAAGTCTGATGTTGAATCTTCTTTAACCATCGTACTAATTTTGTGTTTGTTCCGGCAATGACAATGATCTGTAGAGGTCTAGCTAACCCAACTAAAGATTTAACTGCTTCCTTCATCGGACCTAACCCCTGCCCTCCTCCCATGACCAAAACCGTCGGAACGTTGATATCCAAATGAAGTTTGTGGGTGATGGCATTCTGGTCTAATTGTTGAGCAAATTTCATACGAATAGGAATGCCAAAAACTTTAATCTGAGTTTCTTTGACACCTTCATTCATATACCGCCTTTTAGCGCTTTCAGAAGGAACAACATAATAATCCACACCTTCATGCAACCAATACAAGTGAGGCGCAAAATCTGTCAAAACACCTATAACTTTGACGGAAAGATTATTAGATTTCTTATAATCTGCTACCATGCCGCAAGGGAAGGCCTGCGTGCAGACAACGACATCGGGCTTAAATTCATCAAACAGAGGCTTGAATTTCTTATGAGAAGATTTATGAATGGTTTCTTTAAGCTTCTTAGAGGCCTTGATGATTTTAGGGTTATCGTAAAGATATTCCCAAATCTTTGGAACTCGCTTAATCACACCCATATAAGCGCTGTTAACAATCTTTTCCATTAAAGGATACGTGTAACCAAAACCATTGAGACTTTTGATAATACAATCAGGGGCAAGGGCTTTAAGGGACTTTTGAATCGCTACAGCCCCGTGTCTGTGCCCAGACACTTGAGAAATATACAAAAGCAAAATACGCTTTGGCTTGATTTCCGTCATAACTATTCGATTATTCCTAACACATCACCCACAAGTCCATCTTGACCTTGTTTAACAGCAATCGACCTTAATCGGCCAGCTGCAGGAGCCTCTACATTAAATGTGGCCTTATCAGTCGTCACTTCGCAAACTTCATCACCAGTATGAATAGTGTCACCTTCCGAAAAATGCCAACAAGCGACCGTTGCCTTGGTAATCCCCTCACCCAATTCTGGAAGAATTATTTTAATCATCGAACGATATTTACCTCAAAAATACTACCAAAAAGCTGCTCCCACTTAGATTTAACTTCTTCCA
Source organism: bacterium (assembly GCA_021783915.1). Taxonomy (GTDB): domain Bacteria; phylum Omnitrophota; class Gorgyraeia; order Zapsychrales; family Fredricksoniimonadaceae; genus JACQCF01. The sequence goes on along the minus strand of JAJXTI010000063.1, from coordinate 3,337 downwards.
TAGTTACCTGACACCTTAAAACTTTGGCCATGGAGGTCATCTGTACATCTAGACCACAAGGTTTAATCAAAGAAAACAAAGGAAGATCAGTATTAACATTAATTCCTAGGCCATGATAAGTGACCCACTTACGTACGCCAATACCTATAGAAATAATCTTTTCCTCAGATCCAACCGCGAATCCCGACTGAAACTTATGGACGAAGACACCACGCTTACCAGCAATACTTACAGCCAATATACCAAATTCTCTCAATAAATCAATCGCAACTTGCTCGAGTTTTTCAAGATATATCTTCAAATTCCGATCAAAAAGATTTAAATCCAAGACAACGTAGACCACCAGTTGTCCGGGAGAGTGTAAAGTGACGTCACCACCTCGGTCGACAGTCTGTAAATCCACCCCTTTTTGTTCAATTTCCTCTTTACTATAAAGCAAACTGCTTTCTTTGAACAATCGTCCCAATGTTAAAACCGGCAAATGTTCACAAAAAATCAGACGACCGCATTCACCGGAAATGACAGCTTCCACCATACGTTTTTGGCGCTGATAGGCAGTAGTATAATCAACTAATCCCCAATCTTCGACAATGATTTTCATAATTCTTGAGTATACATGAAGCTTTTTGTCGTCGCAACAGAAAAGCCCCGCCAGCGCGGGGCTTCATATTTTAAAATCAATTAACTATCCTTAAATCTTTTTGCAAATCGCCTCAGCCATTTGCATGGTACCTACGGCAGAAGGGTCATTGCGGTCAGCTTTAAGATCATAGGTAACATGCTTACCATCTTTTAAAACAGCCCGTACTGCGTTGTCCAAACGGGTAGCGGCCGCTTCTTCTTTCAAATGACGAAGCATCCAGACAGAGGAAAGAATTGTTGCAGTAGGATTGACCTTATTTTGACCGGCATATTTCGGGGCTGAACCATGAACAGGTTCAAACAAGGCGATTTCATCACCATAATTAGCCCCGGGAGCAATGCCTAAGCTTCCCACCAAACCTGCACATAAATCAGAAATAATATCCCCATATAGATTAGGTAAAACCAAACAATCATATAAATGTGTCGACTGGACTAACTGCATACACATATTATCGACGATACAATCATTAAATTCTATCTTACCGGCGTATTGTTTGGCAACTTCTTGAGCACAGCGCAAAAAAAGCCCATCGGAAAACTTCATAATATTGGCTTTATGTACAGCCGTGACTTTTCTACGTTCTAATTTTACAGCCCAGTCAAAAGCGAATTTCACAATGCGCTTAGAACCGCTCATGGAAATAGGTTTTATAGAGATAGCAGAATCTTCTTTGACCTTTTTCGGTGACATTTCATTGATTAAAGCGCGTAATCGGGCCACTTCTGGTGTGTTTATATCAAACTCTATTCCAGCATAAAGATCCTCAGTATTTTCACGAAAAATCATTAAATTAACATTCTTAATAGGTGTTTTGGTCCCTTCATAATAAAAACACGGTCGAACACAGGCAAAAAGATCCAGGGATTGCCTTAACTGCACATTCACAGACCTAAACCCTTTGCCTATAGGAGTCGTGATGGGTCCTTTAATAGCACATTTGTTGCGACGAATAGATTCCAATACAATATCCGTCAGGGGTTGACCGTATTTAACGATTGATTTCTCTCCGACTTCACAAACTTCCCAATCAATTTTAACACCAGTTGCTTCCACGCACATTTTCATCGCGGAAGTGACTTCAGGACCAGTGCCATCGCCAGGTAATAAGGTTACTTTGTGGGCCATATTTTACTTCTTTCCTAATAAACTTTTGAGTTCATCTATATTATGCGCATATGTAATCGCTGTTTCATAAGTAATGGTCCCTTTTTCATACAACTCTTTAAGGGATTTGTCCATTGTTTTCATACCATATTGACCACCCGTCTGGATAGCCGTACGCAACTGTTCAACTTGTCGCTCACGAATCAGATTACGTACTCCTGAAGTAGCTATCATAATCTCCGGCACCATAACACGTCCTTTACCACTGGCCCGCGGTACTAACTGCTGAGAAACCACCCCTTGCAAAGCAGTAGCTAATTGTAAACGAACTTGTTGTTGCTGATAAGGAGGAAACACATCGATAATACGTTCAATGGTCTGAGGCGCATCAGGTGTATGCAAAGTTGCGAGCACCAAGTGGCCAGTTTCGGCCGCAGTCAAAGCGGTGGAAATGGTTTCCAAATCTCTCATTTCCCCAACCACAATAACATCCGGATCCTGGCGTAAACAACGACGCAGAGCTTCAGCAAAAGAATTAGTATCTCGATAAACTTCCCTTTGTTTAATAACTGATTTGCGATTGGTATGGACGAATTCAATAGGATCTTCAACGCTGATAATCACGCATGAACGTTCTTGATTAATCAAATTAATCATAGCGGCCATCGTAGTACTTTTGCCAGTACCGGTAGCTCCTGTAATTAGTACCAAGCCATTTTGTTTACGGGCTAAATCACCAATAATTGGTGGTAACTGTAACTCTTCCACTGTCGGAATAAATAAAGATATCCGACGAAAAGCCGCCTCCACACATCCCCGCTGTATATGCACATTAACACGAAAACGATCCAGACCAGTCATGGCCAAAGAGAAATCGAGTTCTTTAGCATCTTCAAACTGTCTACGCTGAGTCTGAGAAAGCCCTTCAAAAATGATTTCCTGCAATTGTTCACGAGAAAAAGGAGGACGGTCGGCTTTGATCAATTGACCGTCAATACGTAAAATAGGTGGGGTGCTTTCTGTCAAATGAAGGTCTGAAGCGCCCTTTTGAATAGTTAAAAGAAGAAGCTCACGTAAAACAATATTTTTTTCTACAGTCATTATGAACCTAACGAACGCAATTAAACCATACTGGAAATTTTTGTTACTACCCACTTAGCAATGCGGTTAATCCCATCTTTAATTTTCTCTTCCGAAGTAGCAAAACTCAGACGAATATATTCTGGTGCACCAAAACCGTCACCTGGAATCACTGCAACTTTAATATCATTCAGCATTTGTTTAGCAACAGATGCTCCATCACCAATTTTAGATACATCACAAAAGACATAAAAAGCACCTTGTGGTTTAATATAACGAATTTGAGGAATTTTATCAAGACATTGCAGAATCAAATCACGACGGCCTTTAAATACCTGACACATAGATTCAATAGCATCATTGCTAGTTATAAGAGCTGCCACGGCTGCTGCTTGACTGATAGAGGCTGGATTTGAGGTGGAATGATCTTGGTATTTTTTTATATATTCCATTATTTCGACTGCCCCACCTGCATAGCCGATACACAACCAGATGCTAGGTCCTTCC
>JAJXTI010000062.1 GCA_021783915.1 bacterium | reverse complement strand
GTCACTGGTACGATGATCAATAAAATTTTTAACCACTGACTTAATGATTTCCAAACGGCTGATCCTGTGCCCATTGACAATATAATCTTGTGCGGCCATGCTACCTGAGATATCCAAAGTCAGCACAATATCAATCCCTTTACTGGTAATAATAGTTTGGTCTAAAACTTTCCGGGGCCCCGCCATGGCTATTATCAATAAAACTAACGCTGTCCATCTTAAATATTGAGGCAACCGATAAAACCTTGATTTCCACCCCCATGGCATACCTTCAACGATATGTCCGGACGAAAATTGAAACGAGGCCTCTTGAGCGTACTTTCTCCACCAATAAAGCATAATAGCCAACAGAGGGATTAATAATAAGAAGTATGGGCTTCTAAATTCCATGGGTTTGATCGACTAATTGTTTGACTAAATCAAAACTCTTTTGAGCTTCGAAAGCACTTGATTCATGCTTGGCAAATTTAACCATGTCACAAGTATATAAGAACTCTTTGAGCGTCTGTCGTTGAACATCATTTAAGACCGGCGATGTTTTAAGAGAATCTAAAAATTCTTCCGTGGTCATCTCAGGGGCTTTAATCAAAAATCTTTCCTCTAAATAGCGACGAACAATATCAGAAAGTTCTATATAGAATGGTTTTAAATAAGTGCGTTCAATAAGGTTTTTAAGTCGAAGATTTTCCAGACGCTTATAAGCTCTCTCCCATGGGGCTATAAAAGGGACTTCCATTTCTTTTTCCTGTCGTGGCTGTTTCAAAAACCAAAACACGAACCATGTAAAAAAAGCCAAAACAAAAATAACCGCTAAAAGAACCCACAGCCACATCCAGTGGCCGGGAATATCCATAGGAGGCTTAATATCTCTAATATCCTGGCTCATAATTTTATTGTCTGTGCCTGCGCGTGGCAAAAAAGGACACCAGCGCTGAAATGTAAGGTTCATTAGTCATTAAATCAATGTGGTCAACACCCGTCTGACCAAAAAGACGGTTACGAGCTTCCCATCGTTCTTTAGCTTTATGGTTATACCAGGACCTCATACGCTCATCTGAAGTATCCAAAAGTCTCAATTGTCCATTTTCAGCATCTCTTACCTGAATTAATCCACATTCGGGTAGGACACTCTCCCGAGCATCATTAAGAGTAATAGCGACCAAATCATGATATTTATTCGTTAAGTTTAAAGATTTTTGAAAATCCGCATGAAAGAAATCGGAAATTAGGAACCCTACACACCTCCGCCTTGCCACACGGATAAAGTATTCCAAAGCTCCGGGAATATCTGTCCCTTTACTTTTAGGTTTAAAAAAAAGAACCTCTCGAATGACTCTTAACACATGTGTTTTGCCCTTACGCGGCGCAATAAAGAGTTCAATATTATCCGTAAAAATCAAAAGCCCCACTTTGTCATTATTGCGGATAGCGGCAAAGGCCAAAACAGCCGCCAATTCTGCTGCCAATTGATTTTTAAGCACCCCGTTGGAAGCAAAGTGGCTGGAGGCTGAAGCATCTACTAAGATCATGACACTCAATTCTCTTTCCTCAACATATTGCTTTACATGTGTCTTACCCGTGCGCGCGGTGACGTTCCAGTCGATGGTACGGATATCATCACCTATCTGATACTCTCGTACCTGATCAAATTCCATCCCACGTCCTTTAAAAGCACTGTGGTAGGCCCCAGCAAAAACATCTGTTACCAGACGGGAGGTTGTAATTTCGATACGACGGACTTTATCAAGGATTTCCTTAGGGAGCATACTCTACCTGTACGGACGGATCTTAAACCCGCCCCTACGGCACCTCCACTTCTTCAAATATTCTCTTAATAATATCTTCCGAAGACTTTCCTTCAGCTTCCGCTTCGTAGCTGACAATGAGGCGATGGCGTAAAACATCAACACCTATGGATTTTATGTCCTGTGGGCTAACGAAACCTCTGCCTTGGATAAACGCGTGGGCTTTACTGGCAACAGCCAGAAATATTGTCGCACGCGGACTGGCAGGATATTGGATAAGAGCTTTCAATTCTTTTAATTTATAGTTTTCGGGTTTTCGAGTAGCCTCAACGATATCAACGATATATTGCTCAATTTTCTCATCCATATACACTTCATCAACAACCCCACGCAAACGAACAATGTCCTGTGGAGTTAAAACCGGCTGTACATCCAAATTACTGCTTGTTACTGCCATGCGGCGTAAAATTTTAAGTTCTTCCTCTTTTGAAGGGTAAGTAACTTTGACTTTGAGCATAAAACGATCCACCTGGGCCTCTGGTAAAGGATAGGTCCCTTCTTGCTCGATAGGATTTTGTGTCGCTAAAACCAAAAAAGGATCATCCAGCTTAAGCGTCTGCTGGCCAATAGTCACCTGCCTCTCCTGCATGGCTTCTAAAAGGGCGCTTTGGACCTTGGCTGGCGCCCGATTGATTTCATCCGCTAAGATAATATTAGCAAAAATAGGCCCTTTCTTTATATTAAAATCACTACTACGCTGATCATAAATGAGCGTCCCGATTAAATCGGCCGGCAGCATATCGGGGGTAAACTGAATGCGTTGAAATTTCGCTTGAATGGTCTGGGCCAAGGTTCTAACGGCGGTAGTTTTGGCCAACCCCGGGACACCTTCCAAAAGGATATGCCCATTACCCAAAATCCCAATGAGAAGTCTGTCAATCATTGAGTTCTGACCAATGAGTACCTTGCTCATCTGTAAACGAACAGCTTCAAGAACAGCAGATTCTTTTTTGACCTTGTCATTGATCAGGCTCACACCTTGACTTGTCATATTGTCCCCCTAGATTAAAACAATCTGTGTTAATTTGATGAGACTATTAAGAAAAAACGATTCACTGCAGAACATGAGCCCTCAGACAAGTCTTTTGGATCGACCTGACCAATGGCTTAAAGTATAAAACATCCCGAATTAATTAGTAACGCTATTGATTGTCGCCGAGGTTCGCTCTGCAGTTGATTCATGGATTTTTTTGTGCTTTTTGGTTTTACCTTTGTGCGACCGTAACTTCTTGTGTGCTTTCTTTCTATGGGGATGATTAGGTTTTATTTTTCCATGTTTCTTGGGTGCCACCTTGCCCTGTGGATTAGAACCGGATGAGATCTCGGTGTTTGTCACCACAGGTGCAGATGGCACAGTCTGGGCAAAGCTTACCCCAATTAGACCTAAACTGACCATTCCGCAAACTATTAAACTAAAAAGAACTTCTTTCTTCATTTTACTCCCCTTTCTTGATTATAACGGACGCTTTAACATTGATAAAATCTAATTGCAGAAATACATCTGCACATGACAACCTATATTTTTGAAACCATAAATTTGCATTATTTTAATCTTAACGTATTATTAAAGCAAATAGATAAATTTTTTTTACCCAGTACTCTTCATGCCAGAAGCAATACCATTGACAGTCAACAATAATATCTCGTCAATAGTAAATCGTTTCGCATCCGAAGCTCCCAAAGAAAGGTTTTTTTTCTCCTGCAAGAACCGTAGTTGCAGATAATTTAATGGATCCACATAAGGGTTGCGTAAACGTATAGACTCCTTAAGAACCTTGTGATAATCCAAAAGCTCTTTTTGCCCGCTGATAAGCAATACGGCCTGAGTGGCCCGTTCATGTTCTTCAGTAATGAATTGATGGATATTTTTACGCAGGACATCATCATCGACAATATCAGCATAAAGCTGGGCTATATAAAGATCGGTTTTAGCCAAAGATACCTGCACATTATGGAGCAAGGAATTAAAAAAAGGCCATTGCTGATACATTTCTTTTAAATCATCTAAGCCTCCTAAATATTCCTGAATATAGCTATCCAAGGCAAAGCCAATTCCGTACCAGGCAGAAATAATATAACGTGACTGTATCCAACTAAACACCCAAGGAATGGCACGCAATTGATCAAAACTCTGCCTGTCCCCTCTTGTAGACGGGCGTGAACCAATTCTGGAAATCTTCAGGACATCAATAGGGGTTGCCTGATGATAAAACTGCAAAAAGCCAGGTGTTTCAAAAACCAGCTTACGGTAAAAAACAAGTGAAGATTCAGAAAGAATATTAAGTCGTTCTTCCCAAATTTTAAGCTTAGGATTGTGTTTTGCCTGTCGTCCGGTAACTAAATTTGAATAAACAACAGCGGAGATAAGCTGTTCTAAATTACGTTTGGCAACGGTGGGATGGGCATACTTTTGGGACACCACTTCCCCCTGCTCGGTAATCTTGATACGCCCTCCGATAGCTGAATAGGGCTGGCCTAAAATGGCCCTGTGTGATTCACCACCACCACGGTCCACTGTACCTCCCTTGCCATGAAAAAATTTCAACTGGATACCGTATTTCTCAGCCGTCTTAAATAAATTTTTCTGGGCCTGATAAAGATTCCAATTAGCCGCTAAATATCCACCGTCCTTGCTACTATCCGAATAACCCAACATAATCTCCTGCACATCGCCCCGCACCCTCAAATAGGAACGATACAGGGGAATAGAAAAAAGCTCTTCCATAACCTCATGGGCTTTTTGCAAACTGTTAATGGTTTCAAATAAAGGAACAAAACCGATCTGCGTGCTTTTAACTCTCTTGTGAGCTACATGAATCAGCCCCTGTTGAAGACCTAAATAAAATAAAGCCAAAATATCTGCAGAAGACTCCGTCATGCTTAAAATATAATTATCAACAATGTTGGTATCAAATTTTTCTTTGAGTTGTTTAAAAACTTTAAATTGCGCCAAGATATCCTTAGTGTCGGTGCTATGGGCCAGAACTGGACGGCGTTTGGCTTTAAGTATTTCAGCCAATAAAACGTCCCCCCTATACGAACCTTGCCCTAAAGATTCTTCAATAATCCTTCGAATTTTCTGACTGTGATCCCTGAAATCAAGCTTAGCCAAATGAAAACCAAAAACTTTCGCTTGGATGATTAACCGATCCAAATCTCCATGAGCAGCCAAAAAACCTTTATTTTTTCTTAAACTTTCTTGTATGAGCCTTAAATCATCAATAAACTCACAAGACTCCTTATATCCACCGGGATGCTGTGTTAAAAGCAGTTCTAACTTGCGATAAATAAAAGAAAATTTCTTACGGTAGAGTTCCTGCTCTTCATAGCGTTCTAATTCTTTGGCCAAATCAGGCATGGCGGCCCTATCTTTATCAAGAGAATCTAAAAATTTCTTTGAAACATTTACGTACCTATCTGATTGGCTAAAATGTCTAACAAAATTTCCTATCACTTCTAAATAATATTTAACAATAAGCCATCGTTGTTTGATGGCGGTTGTCAATGTGACCGAAGCAGTGACGTTGGGATTACCATCGCGGTCAGCCCCCACCCAGGAGCCAAAATGAATAAAAGGTTTTACTTCTTGCACTAATAGTTCTCTTTCAATTTTCTGCTGAATATTGGCAACCAATTCAATGATGGTACGGTCGAAATAAAATAGCGTCTGGTCGACCTCATCAAGCACCTCGATCTTACGGTTACGGATTTCTGAAGTCTGCCATAGGATTTCTAAAGATTCTTTGATATGGAGGGTAATTTTGTCCTGCTCTGGGATTGTTAAATCTAAACGATCCAGTTGAGTGATTTGGTTACTAATGAAAAATAAATGGTCCAAAATCGTACGACGCTTAACTTCTGTCGGATGTGCTGTTAAAACAGGTTCAATACAACATTGAGACAAAAAATTAGCAATTTCCTGTCTTTTAAATCCGTCATCTTGTAAATCTTTAAAAAGTTTACGTAAAGACATGTCTTGCAAAGCATCCAGATCACGGTCGTAGTATCGCAAGCGCCTAATGCGCTGAGCCTCCTCTGCAATATTAAGTAATTGAAAATAAATAGTAAACGCCCGCGTGACATAATGGGCTTGGTTGTAACTCAAAGAGGCAATTAATTTCTTCTGTGATTCGACCAAGAGAGGGTTATGAGTCTGCCGGATTTCCCTGGCAAGGGTACGAATTTCTTCAATCTTTAAAAGGATCTCCTCCCCTTGCTGCTGACGGATAATATCGGCCAAAATAGCGGTTAAAAATTTGATGTCCGCACGCAGCTTATCCTCGGAAGAAGAAAATGAAGAATAGGGATCAGAAAACATTTTTATTACGAGTCCATTAAGGCTCGATACCCTTTTGTCTTAAGGACCATAGCGGAAGCCTTGACTTTATTTTCTAAAACTTTTTTGTAATCAATTAATTTCCGGCTTAAAGACTTATCATAAGTACCTATGATTTGGGCTGCCAAAATACCCGCATTTTTGGCTCCGTTGACGGCGACAGTAGCAACCGGTACCCCCTCGGGCATCTGCACAATAGACAGCAAAGAATCTAAACCCTCTATAGAGTTCGAGGATCTGATAGGAACACCGATAACCGGCAAAATTGTTAAAGCGGCAACAACTCCCGGCAAATGAGCAGAACCTCCGGCACCTGCTATAACGACCTTCAGTCCCCGGCTTAGAGCGCTTTGAGCATAATCCAATGTCATCTTGGGGGCACGATGGGCTGAAATAATAGTAATTTCACAAGGTACGTCCAGCTCTTGAAGAATGTCCACCGCATGACCCATAATTTTTAAATCTGATTGACTACCCATAATAATACCTACCAAAGGTTTCTTCATGTTAACTTCCCCCCACTTATTCTAAACCAGATATTAACAAAACCTACTACCTAAGAATAACATCAATACGTTTTAATTGTCCCTGACGAATATCTTGGGCCAAAGCACCGACCACAACGGCACCTGTTAACTCCACCTTCTGGGTTTTGTTAGGATACGTCAAAATGATGCTCGATGCCGCTACTGCTTTAAAGCCAAAAGTATCCCGACGCAAAGGATTGTGATAGACAATCAAAGTTTTGCCTAAGAACTTAAAAGCGTAAGTATTGGCCGGTAAATCCCCTTGGGCTCGGCTAGTGAACAGCCAAGCCGGTAATAAAGGCGCAAAGGTGAGCATAAGCTGCCCATCCTTGAGAGCAAAAGGCTTTAGGCCCATATTCATCAAAAGCCAAATATGTAGAAATTCCGCAGTACTGCCTGACAAACGGGCCACAAAACCTTGTCCGTGCAGATTTTTATCTTCATGGACACTGCTGACAATAAAGGAAGAATTCTCCAAAATACTGCGGCCATAACAAGCCGGATCTAAAAAAGGAATGAAAGCTGTCTTGGTTTCTTCAAAAAACTCTTTCACCAATCCCTGGCGTAAAAGCTCCAAAAGATATTTGTATTCCATATGCAGCCAGACGGATTCATTCTCCAGCCATCCTGCGGGAAACACGCTTGCGCGACCGATTTCCTGAGTCTCTTTAGAAATATCCGCATTAACTTTATACATACCAAGCTTCCGATCGTATAAAGGACTCTTCTTGAGGTTATGGAACAATTCTAAAGCTTGGGCATGGTCGCAGGTGCGTAAAGCATGCACAAACCCTTCCAGAAATAACGGCAAATCATGCCTTTGAAATTTCAAAGGTCTGACATGGTGCTGACCTTGATGGGCGCCCTTATCCACTATCTCATGTTCGATCACTTCATGATAAAAATAAGAAGCAAACAATCCGTTATCATAACGGGCCTTCAATATTCCCGCGTCCGTTTTAACAATAACGGCATCCAAGAATTTCTTAATCTCACCGATAGCCACCATCTTCTGGATCCCGCTGATTCCATAACGTACGCTTTGGCGGTAAAGTTCTTTTAAATCGTTGGATTTCTGCCAATATTTTAAATCGTCCTTCTCCGTAGATAAAATATGCACCAGACCTGTCAGAAAATCTGAAAGTTCTTCGAAAACTTCCACCTTATTCTGATCCGGGGCCTTCAGTTGAATGATATTTTCCTTGAGAAATAAAGCCCATCGTTTGAGTTCAAAAGTTTCACAAATAGAAGAACCCAATAATCCTGGCAGACCATTTAAAGCATCGTACCAATTGGGTTTATTCGCTTCCATTTCAATACCGATTCCCGATGGGTCAAGGCTGGCCGCCTTATTGGCCAAAAGGCACATGATCTTCACTAAAAGGTTGGTTTGATACGCTTCTCCTGTACCGGCTTTAACACGCAGTTGATACCCCTTCTCTTTATTTTTTACTTCTTTATCATGCTCAACCAGAGAGTGGTATTGTCTAACACCCCGCGGAGTCAAAACATATCTCTTGAGGCGAGGTAGAACATACGTGTCGCTTAAATAAAAGCTAAACACCTTATTGTCAACGAGAAGTTCCTTGAGTTTCTCAGGATATAAACCTAAATAGCTTTCTATCAAATCTAAATTATATGTCCAATGATCACTCCAGAAACCTTCGCCGAAATCTACCTGTTGATTTTTCTGACTTAAGGAAAGCACTTTGGCCAGAAAATCTTTAGGGGCGCCTTTAACCAACCCTTTAGGCATAACTAATTTTAATAAGTCTCCGGGCATAAAACCCTTTTTTAAAAAATCTTTCACCGTTCCAACTTCATCACTGATGCCAAATTCTTTAATGATACTGTCAATAATACCCTCATCATCGATATAAAAGGTCAGCCCCTTAATAACCAAAGGGTTATACCCATCAGCCTGAATAAGATTCATAAAGGTAACAATGGTGCTGTCAGCAACATCATTGTTAAACCATGCATCATTACGACGGTTCTGGTTAACATCACGGTAATTACCATTACCCTGCGAAAAAAATGTGGGAGCCAGAGTAAAAAAATTATAATCACGTTCCAGGTCTCCATGTTTACGGCTGTACACATTAAAAGATACCTCTCCTTTGGCCGTTCCTAAGGAAATAGGCATCCCTCCCCGTAAGATATTATCTAAAAAAGTCTGCCCGCAGTATTCATTGAACCCCTCGTGAGAACTTTTGGTCAAACAATTTTCTTTTATACTATTGATAATGGTATGATTCTGCTGAGCTTTTTCATCCACATATTCTTTATGTAAGGATTTCTTGACCATGCTATTGAGTTCCACGAGGTCATGAGCAAAGCCAGCCATGGCCGTCCACTTATACACTCTTTTAGGCTTTAGAGAAATACGGTTAAAACTAAAAGCGCAAGGAGTACGGTTGGAGGTCTGTTGTGTCGTGTTGATCCTAAACATTTTTGAAGCCATGAAAGTTTCTGGAACCAAAAAATCGCTTGAGCAGCCAAAGATGCAGGAGGCATCGACGATCATATCCAACAATTCATGGGAAGAATCATTAAAAGCAAAATAGAAGTTACCTTCTTGAATCGGTGTCACCTGCGGGGTATCCGCCACCTCGACCTTAAATTGATAAAAAGGGGCCTTTTTAGAAACATTACGCACCGCTGTCCATGCTTCAACAGTACGGGAAATGTGTTTACCTAACCAGTCTTTTAGGCCATAAGGATTAATAGCCGGTAACCCATCAAGGCATTCTACCCGTATTTCTTTCTTAGAAATATTTTCCAGACTGACGCGGCGGACTAAAGCCGCATAGGGTTCTTGGGGCAAGGTAAAATAATTGACCGATATTTTAAGACCAAGCGTCGTATTAGTTTCTTCAATAGTCAAATCATGACTGGTTATGGACATACGTTGGCTGACTTTATAAGGACTAACGAGACTGTTAGAAAATGGTTCATAAAATTTTGGACTTTTTCCGTCACGAACTCTTAAAAAAGTACGAAATCCTTGAATGGAAGTCAATCGATAAGCACGGTTAGCCGGTTGGAATTCCAAAATAGCTTTATCTTTGGATTCAATACCAAAAGAACTGATGGCCTGACCACGATTGACGTAAAAGACCCACATCGGAATACCCCAAAGGCCGGAAACGCCGGGGAAGAAATTAGAGAAAAGTTTCGCATGTTGATAATCTTCGATAATAAAAGATCCATTTTTGTCCAAATAATACTGCTTCCCCATGAATACCTTTCTATTTTAACGTCAAATCAATGTCTGGCGATCCGCCAGCTCTACATCGACGAAACAAATTATAATAACCGGACAATTTAAACCATAAAATCAATCCCATAAACCGGTCATCTCCATCATTCATACGGATACGCTTAAGCTCAAACAAATCCTGGTTGAACCTGTCTTTGCCACGGTTAGTGGTGGCGGCAGCCATAAACCCGGATTCCCTGGCTATATCTTTAATCTCTTCTGTAAATCCCCCCGCTGGATATACCATATAGTTAATCGGATGCCCTAAATTCTGTTCAATGATTCTTTTGCTCCCCGCGATTTCATCTTTGGCTTGTTCCAACGTCAAATGTGGCAAATAAGCATGATGGCGGGTATGGGCCCCCGCCAAAAAATCATTGCGTTCCATCTCTTTCATTTGATCCCAGTTTAAAAAACCTGGGCTTCCGACCTTATCCGACACCAAAAAGACCATCGCTGGAAAGTGATATTTTTTAAGAATTGGGAAGGCATTGGTATAATTGTCCTTGTAGCCGTCATCAAAATGAATAACGACAGTATTGTGGGAAAATTTGTATCCTTTTTTAATCCCCTCTACTAAACTATCAAAACTTATGACTTTATAACCATGTCTTTTTAAAAAAGCCATTTGATAGCCAAATGATCTCGGGCTAACAGTATTTAAGGCCAGGAACTTGTCTTTATAATTATTTACATGATGATAAGTCATAATAGGAACGACATAGCGGTCACGCAGCCAAAAGGTAAAACCTATCGCCGCAATTATGATTACCGCACCTAAAATGAAAAAAAAACGACTGAAAAATCTTTTCATCATACTTTTGAAAGGCGCTCTTTAACCAGACCGCTTACTTGTTGGTTATCTGCTGCACCTGCCAATTTCACTAAAACTTCTTTCATGACCTTGCCCATATCTTTGATAGAGGAAGCCGAGGTAGACTTTATGGCTTCTTCAATCGCTGCCTGTATAGCTTGGGCAGAGGCTTGGGCAGGCAAATAACTTTGGAGGACAACGGTTTCTTTTTCTTCCTTTTGGGCTAAATCTGTTCTCCCGCCG
>JAJXTI010000061.1 GCA_021783915.1 bacterium | reverse complement strand
TGACTCTGGCTGAACAATTACAAGATTGCTTTGCTTATCAGATGGGCTTTCTGAAAAGGTCGTTTTTGCTTTCTTAAGAACTCGCCCCATAGCTTTTCTATAAGGGTCAACGTCCACCATTTGAAGCATGTGTGTTCCGGGATTACCGCTGTGTATACTGCCAATAGATATTCCTGCCGCCTTCTTGTTCTTTTCATTGAACGAAAAACTAACCAATTTTGTTCCTTCGAACTCCCATACATAATCATCCGCATGCAGCATGCCCTGCTGGGCACTTCTGGCACTAAAAGATGGCAGCATTTTATCTAGATAAGAAAAGAAACCGTTAATATGCTGACGTTGAAATGCATCAGATATCTTCAAATTTATAAACCATGGTTGTGAATGTTTTCGTAAACGCTTTCTACACTCACGTTGAAACACCTTCTTAGCGATTTCATTTGTGACATTATGCAAACGCTTAACCTGAATATCAAATTGGACACCAGTAAAACTGCCTCTAAAATCTGGAGGTCTAATGACTTTTGAAGGCTCATAGCAAAGGTTTTGAACGCCCGCTTTTAGTAACATTTTGCATACCCAAATTTCAAACAAAAAGTCCATGGACTGATCTGGGTCAGTTCGAGTACAAAAGTTTTGAACAAGCGCAGGGAAAGCACGCTCTAATTCGTTTAAATCTCTGTTAATGAAGGACATTCTCTCGGCGGATTCGACAATGCCGGGAAAACAATAAAGGTTGGTTTTGATAATATCAGAATAATCCGTCATTTATCCTTTGCCACTTGACCTAATTATAGAGAGCCTTCTAAAATCACTTAGAGTTTAGCAAATTACCTGACATATCTCTCTATATTTCCTAGTAACGGCCAAATTTCAGCACTTATAATTCATATGTATAGCCGTTACTAAAAACTGCCCCAAACTGATGAATTCAGAGATAAAGAGATAGTCCTGCGGCCTAAAGCGGCCTTATGGGGTATCTCTGTTTGGGGTATTAATGACTTTGGCGGGAATTACTGCGGTTTTGTCGACGAGGATTTGTGTACCAATAGAAAAGCCCACCAGATTTCTCTGATGGGCTGATCTAAATGGCTCCCCCGCGAGGGCTCATACCTCGGACACCACCACTGCCCTAATCATATCTCTAATTACAACCTATTCTAAATATTGAACTTATTATAAAAAATTTAAAAATAGAGATACTTTTCGTGCGGCTATACAAATGGTTGACCTAAATCAAACAAATTGAACTTCGAGCTTTTTACCAAGCGCATTGGCCGTCTTTTCCAGAGTCAATAACGTGACCGACACGTTATCCGGATTCAACAACCTGTCCAATTGTAGACGATTCTTGATCCCCATGCGAGCCGTCATTTCTTGCTTGGTAAGGTGCTTCTCTTTCATCAACTGTTGAACCTGGTGTGCAATAACCCTCTTGGTAGCCGTCGCAGACGCCACTTCCAGAAGGCCTTCCTTCTGCAAGAAATTGTCAAAGTTGCTTCCAATATGTTTGTTTTTCATGATTACTGTCCTCCTTTAACTTCTCTCATACGCTCTTTCGCAAGATCCAAATCGTCGACCGGCGTCTTTTGCGTCTTCTTGATAAATCCATGAAGAAGTACGATCTGTCCCGCATGCATCGTAAATAAAACTCTCGCAATCTTGTTTCTTAATATTGTCCGAACCTCCCATAAATCCCGGTCCAACTTTTCCACAACAGGCATCCCTATGGGCCAGCCGAATTGAACCGTCTTTATATCTTCTCCAATCAGCTTCTTCTCATCCTTCGATAAAGCTGTTAACCATTCCCTAACAGGCTCGCGACCCGATTGAGTCGAATAAAAGAAAACTTGAATTGGCTCATTACGTTCCATAGGCTGATTTAAGTGTACCATCTTTGGTACGTATTTCAAGGGGAATTTAGATTTCCAACGGCTCTTTTCCATACAGAACAGAATATGCCTTCATCACCTCAGCCGTTACCGGGCTATTCCTTTTTAGCATCCTGTTGAATTCCTCATCTGCCTTGATGTAAATATTGAGCCGCATCCCGAAATATGCTTCGAAATCTGCCGCAATCGGCCCCAGGAATGCGTCTCTTACCTTCACCGTATCTCCGGACGCCTTTACGATCACCGCCAGATCCAGATCGCTGCCCGGCTTGGCATCCCCTTGCTGGAAACTACCATAAAGAAGCACGGAAACGACGGACGGCAGAACACCGGCATCCTTCATGCCTTGAATAATTCTTTCTTTA
The DNA here is from genome assembly GCA_021783915.1 of bacterium. Taxonomy (GTDB): domain Bacteria; phylum Omnitrophota; class Gorgyraeia; order Zapsychrales; family Fredricksoniimonadaceae; genus JACQCF01. The sequence goes on along the minus strand of JAJXTI010000061.1, from coordinate 8,777 downwards.
GCGTCTTTCTTCCAGCCAGCCTCGGCCTTGAACATCGGGAGAATAACTTTCTGAACGATCCGGTCCTTACGGTTTAAGGCATAAACATGCTGGTTCCCGAACAACTCCATGGTAACGACTCCGGCAGCATGCAAAACTTTCAAGGCATCATGCGTTGACGGAACTGAAAATCCGGTCATACGCGCAATCTCGCTGCCGCCCAACCGTCGGTCCGAACCCAAAGATAAAACACGTAATATCGCGATCTTGGTCCGGGAATCCAGAATATTTTCTAAAGGACACATGTTTATCATAAGGAATTCCTTACATTCGTTAGGTTAACCTTACGATAAGAATATCACGCCACGTTTGATTGTCAATGGCTGAAAACACCGACCCTAGACGACATTTTACGAAAAACGCCGCCAGATTCTCTCTGTTTTTCGCCTTATTCTCTGACCATCTCTCTTTATTTTCTAGTAACCGCCTATTATAGGAGAAAAATACCGACGGAAAAGGCATTTACTAGGAATGGCCCCAAACTGATGAAATTAGAGATAAAGAGATACTTTTGGCCCAAAAATCGGCTGGACTGGCTATCTCTGTTGGCCTCAGAGATAGGCTTTTGGGGGAATTCTGCGAATTTGTCGACGAGGAAGTTTGTATCAAAAGAAAAGCCCACCGGATATCTCTGATGGGCTGATCTAAATGGCTCCCCCGCGAGGGCTCGAACCTCGGACAAGCGCGTTAACAGCGCGCTGCTCTACCGACTGAGCTACAGGGGAATAAAATTTATATTAAAAACACAAACAAACATCTTTAAAATTGTGTCGGTATTATACTAAAAAACATTTAGAAGTCAACTTGTCTGCGGGAATTAAGGGACATCGTCAAGGTTGAAAGATCTACATATTCAACGGCCGAACCTACGGGTATCCCGAGACCAATCCGGCTGACTTTAACGCCGGTGGGCTTCAATTCTTTCCCTATATATAACGCCGTCATTTCACCTTCCGTATCAGGATCAGTGGCAATGACCACCTCTTCTATCGCTTCCTGTTTAATACGGTTAATGAATTTCGGAAGATTTAAATCCTCCGGCCCCCTCCCCTCCGCCGGAGAAATATTTCCTAAAAGCACATAATAAATGCCGCGAAAACTCCCCGTACGCTCGATGGCCAAAAGGTCTTTAGGGCTTTCCACCACACAAATGGTCTTACGGTCACGGTTTGAATCCGTACAAATCGAACATAATTCGCTTTCAGTCAAATGGTTGCATAGTTTACAAAAATGCAGGCCCTCCTTTAACTGGACAATAGATTGGGCCAAGATCTTGATATCATCGATATTTTGTCCCAACATCCAAAACACCATACGCTCGCCACTACGACGGCCCACACCGGGTAATTTGCTTAACTGCTCTAAAAGATTTTCTATCAATTTCGGATACATTATTCATTATGCCATTCTTTAACAACCTTACCGCCAAACATCTCTAACACATCCTGCACAATAGGCTGGGCTTCTTTAGGAATGGACTCGTCAATGATTTTTAAACTGATACGGATGCTCCTGCCTAATTTTTCACCAAAAACTTTCTCAACCAGGGCCAAGTTTTCTTTGACTTCCAGGCTTTCTTTGGCAAAATGATGTTCTTTTAAAAACCCGACCGTCAAAAGCCCGTCTTTAAAGCCACAGGCATTGGCCTCCTGCAGATAAGTGGCCAAAGACATTTTTCGACGGGAAATCTCATGCGTCAAAGAATTCCATTGCTGCTGGATATCAAGCAAGGAAAGCTGGGATGCTTCAGCCACCAGCTCCATCTGGGCCAATGCAGAAGGCGAAGGTTTAGCCTGGGGCTTAACAGCTAAAGAAAGTTCGGCTGTTGTTTTAGGTGCCACGACGGCAGAAACCGCAGACACCGCCGGGGAAGCCTCATAAGTTGCTGGAACTTTCGACTGGCCCAATGTGATTTTAGCAAAAGCCACCTCCAGGGGCATGCGCACAGTTTCCATGATCCTTGAGGTCTCCTGGGCTTCGATGAGAAGCTCAATACTTTTAAGAATGCCCCCTATCGAGGTCCTTTGCGCCTGGGACGCCAAACGCTCTTTGACATTTTTCGGGTAATCAATCAGGTCATTAAGCTGCGGCCCGCCGATTTTAGCAATCATCATATGGCGAAAGTGTTCGGTCAAATCCTTGCCTAATTGTTTTAAATCTTTACCGGCTTCAATAATTTGGTTTAAAACTCTCATCGCGTTAACACAATTCTTATCAACCAGGGCGTCGGTCAACGCAAAAAGCCATTCCATCTCAACAATGCCCAACATGGAAAACACATCGGAAGTTTCAACGCCCTTGGCCCCTAAAGCACTTAATTGATCCAGAATGCCCAACGCATCGCGCATGCTTCCTCCGGCCGCCTTTGCAATGGCAAAAAAGGCCTCATCATCGACTTTGATCCCTTCTTTGTGGCTGACTTCTTTTAAATTAACAGTGATTGTCTCCAAGGAAATACGTTTAAAATCAAAACGCTGGCAGCGCGAGAGAATGGTCGCAGGCACTTTATTGGCTTCAGTCGTGGCAAAAATAAAAATCACATGCTCCGGCGGTTCTTCCAAGGTCTTAAGAAGAGCGTTGAAAGCCTCCGTGGTGAGCATATGCACTTCATCAACGATATAAATCTTGTACTTGCCATAGGTGGGGGCAAATTTGACATTTTCACGAAGGGCACGGATTTCATCAATGCCTCGATTAGAGGCCCCATCGATCTCAATCACATCAAAACTATTGCCCTTGGCTATTTCCTGACAAGTAAAGCAATTCCCGCAAGGCCGCAATGTAGGCCCGTTTTGGCAATTCAAAGATTTAGCTAAAATCCGTGCACAAGAAGTCTTGCCAATGCCGCGTGGCCCGCAAAATAAAAATGCATGGGCTATACGACCGCCTTCAATGGCCTGTTTCAAAATTTTGGTAATATGTTCCTGGCCTTGGAGTTCATCAAAGCTTTGTGGACGATATTTACGGGCCAACACAAGATAGGACATAAACGACGGCCTTAATTCAAAACATTTTTATTTAACAAGGTTATTATAATAACAAAACATTTTCCCTTCATCTACCAGACTTTATAATTTGCTGTAACGCCCCTCTAAGATCCGGATAATTAAATTGGTACCCCGCCTTTTGTAAAACTTCCGGTATGGCATCGCAACCATCCAATAAGAAGGCCTGCCCCATTTCTCCGAACAACCAACGTATAACAAATGCCGGAACAGGCAATAGGGTCGGTCGAAATATGACTTTCCCTAAAATCTTGGTAAACTCCCTGTTAGTCACAGAATTGGGGCTGGTAAAATTAACAGGCCCATTAATCCCATCACGGGACATGATAAACTCAACAATAGATCCGATTTCTTCCAAGGCAATCCAGCTCATTTTCTGATGGCCGAGGCCCCATCGCCCCCCTAAGCCGAAATAAAAAAGTGGTAACATTTTGGCCAATGCCCCTCCTTTTTTGCTTAGAACAATACCGAAACGCATATGCACCAAACGTACCCCATAAAGAATCAAATCTGCTGATGCGTTTTCCCATTCCTGACAAACTTTTGGTAAAAACCCCTGCCCCGCTAAAGACCTTTCATTAATTTTTAAATATGGATCCTGATTACCATAATAACCAACGGCTGAAGCGCAAAAGAAAATCTTGGGCCGTTTGTTCATCTTCTGGATCGTATCGACCAATAGTTTTGTGCTTTTAACACGGCTGCTTAGAATCTCTTTTTTATAAGTAGCAGACCAGCTCTGAACGCTAATGTTAGATCCCGCCAAATGGACAATGACATCGTGCCCCTCTAAAGCCGCTATGTCGATATAATCCTCATCGGGATTCCAAAATATTTGGGACTTATGGAGCCCCCTCCCCCTGTGGCGGGAAATTTCATCGACTTCATGGCCATTTCTAAGCAGAAATGCCTTAAGAGCTGAGCCAATCAAGCCTGTAGCGCCGGAGATAGCGATTTTCATAGAAAAATTATTATCCCTTAGAAACTAAAAATCGTAAAGCGGTTTTCTCTGCTTCGGTCCTTTTAAATCGCGGTTAATGGCAATTTTAGCGGAAGGCGGCGCTTTCATCGGCAAAGGTGTTTTAGCTGTAAAGTTTTCACGGGGGACCTGCCCCTTGGAAGTGTCTCCGCCTTTTTTATGGGGCTGGTGGCGTATAGACAAAGAAACGCGTTTTCTGGCTAAATCCACCTCAAGCACGGTCACTTCCACCTTTTGGCCGACTTTAAGAACATCTGCCGGGTCAGGGACAAATTTATCGGAAATCTCGCTGATATGCACAAGCCCGTCCTGGTGCACGCCGATATCCACAAAAGCCCCGAATTTAGTCACATTGGTTACAACTCCGTTAAGTTTCATGCCGATGATTAAATCTTCAATCTTCTGCACGTCTTCTTTAAACTGTACGGGATCAAATTGCGCACGCGGATCACGGCCCGGTTTGGCCAATTCATTTAAAATATCCACAAGTGTAGGAAGTCCCGCTTTATCGCTGACATATTTTGACGGCTGTATTTTACTGCGTAACTTTTCGTCACTAATCAAATCTCCCACCTGACATCCCAAATCCTTCGCCATTTGATCCACAATATAATAGCTTTCCGGGTGAACAGCGCTTGCATCCATGGGATGTGCTCCGCCCCGGATACGCAAAAAGCCTGCTGCCTGCTCGAAAGCCTTTCCCGAAAGCCTTGAAACCTCTTTAAAATCTTCTCTTGAGGCAAAAGCGCCCTGCTCATTACGGTACTCCACCATAGATTTTGCAAGGGCAGGTCCCAAACCAGAAACATACATCAACAGCTCTTTACTGGCCGTGTTGACCTCAACACCAACCTGATTGACGCAGCTAATGACCACATCATCCAAACTCTTTTTTAAAAGTCCCTGGTCCACATCGTGCTGATATTGCCCTACCCCTATAGATTTAGGGTCAATCTTGACCAATTCCGCCAAGGGATCCTGCAGCCGCCGGCCGATAGAAACAGCCCCACGTACGGTGACATCGTGATTGGGAAACTCTTCCCTGGCCACATCGGATGCGGAATAAATAGAGGCCCCGCTCTCATTGACCATGACAATTTGGACATTGGATAATCTCAAACCACGGATAAAACTATCGGTCTCCCGGCTGGCTGTGCCATTTCCGATGGCAATACATTCAATGTTAAACAACTGGCACAACTTCTTAATGGCCGTGGCGGCTTGTTCTTGTTCCGCTTCGCTTTGGGCAATATAAATGGTTGTATTATTAAGGAGTTTACCCTGAGCATTGAGGCAGACGACCTTGCAACCAGTGCGGTAGCCGGGGTCAATGGCCAAAACATTTTTTTGCCCCAACGGAGAGGCCATTAATAACTGCCGTAGATTGTCGGCAAAAACCTTGATGGCTTCCTCATCCGCCTTTTGTTTGGTCAATAATCTGACTTCAGTTTCCATAGACAATGACAAAAGCCGTTTAAAACTATCTTCCAAGGCCATCAGAACCTGACTGCCACAGGAATTATCAGTTTTAATAAAAATCTCCTTTAAAATATCCAGGGCCTGCGTTTCTTCCACCCGAATCCGTAAGGTTAGAAATTCTTCCTTTTCTCCCCGGCGCATGGCCAGGATCCGGTGCGAAGGCGCTGTTTTGACCGACTCCTGCCAATCGTAATAATCTTTAAACTTAACACCTTCCTCTTCCTTGGCCTTTACGACTTTCGATTCAAACATACCGTACTCTAAATAAAGCTGACGGATTTTGGCGCGGGCCAAGGCCTCTTCATTAATCCACTCAGCGATGATGTCTCTGGCCCCGGCCAAAGCCTCCTCAACGGTGTTGACTTCTTTTTGTGTATCAATAAATTTCTCAGCCTCTGTTTTAGGATTGACCCCATCTTTTTGTTCAAAAATAATCTGGGCCAACGGTTCAAGGCCTTTTTCCTTGGCAATGGTGGCCCGGGTACGGCGTTTGGGTTTATACGGCAGGTATAAATCCTCCAGAACCGTCATGATTTGGGCGGCATTGATCTTTTCTTTTAACTCCTCAGTGAGTTTGCCCTGCTTTTTAATAGATTCAAGGACCACCCCTCGGCGCTCATCAAGCTCATGCAATTGCTGCAGCCTGTCGCGGATTTTAGTGATCGCGACCTCATCCAAACCACCGGTGACCTCTTTACGGTAACGGGCAATAAACGGCACCGTGCTGCCTTCATTCAGCAACACAGCGGTCGCTACAACCTGTTTTTCACGAAGATTTAATTCTTGAGAAACTTTAATGATATGGGAAGGATTCATGCAATTCAAATATCAAAAACATTAAAACGACGTATCTACTTTTGGATAAGTCTATAACCTTTTAGATAATTTTACAAGATTTATACATAATTCCTTCTGCGCAGAAGACGCCTTAACCTGTTGGGACCTCACGCAAGGAATTTCTCCTATACAAGAATCCTATAATTCTGGTCGAAAATATACACAAATTGGACAATTTAAGGGGTAATTTGAAGCAACGACAAGCAACCAAAAACAAAAGCGTATCCCATTATTCTTTGATGAGTTAAGCTCTAAATTTGTGCTATTTACTACTTTATAAAAATACCAGTCAAAAGACTGGCGGAGAGGTCGGGATTCGAACCCGAGGACCCAGTTACCCAGGTCAACTGCTTAGCAGGCAGTTGCATTCAGCCACTCTGCCACCTCTCCTTACTAAAAACTAACTATATCAAATATATGTGGAACAAAAAAAGGTGTTGTACCGTTTCCATAAAATCATCCCTGGAATACGCCCACCATTTTCTCCTAATTCTCTTCTACTGCTTTTACTTTCCGCTTCTTCTTAAAAAACTCACTAAGTAACCCGGCGCACTGTGTTGCTAAAATATTTCCCTGAATATTCAAACGATGATTCAGTCCTTTATGATTGGCGATATTGAGAACCGACCCGCAAGCACCAGCCTTAGGATCTTCGGCACCAAAGCATACACGCCCTAGACGGGCCAAGACCAATGCCCCCGCGCACATCGAACAGGGCTCGATTGTAACATAGAGGGTACATTCCTGCAACCACTTCGATGACAGAAAACTGGTTGCTGCCGTCAAAGCAATCATTTCAGCATGGGCCGTAGGATCTTTGAGCATTTCCACATGGTTAAAACCTCGGGCAATGATTTTATTTTCATACGCTACCACCGCTCCAATAGGCACTTCATCCAATTCAGCTGCTTTTTTAGCTTGACGAATGGCCTCCTGCATAAACATTTCATCGAACTTAATCATACGGTGGCTGCTGGAAGGAAAATACGCACCTGGGTGCCTTTGCGAAGAGAGCTTTGAATATCAATCTCTCCCCCTGCCGCTTGGACAATGGCATAAACGATGGATAATCCTAAACCGGAACTCTTTTCTACGCCATGTTCTCTGGTAGTAAAGAAAGGTTCGAAGATTCTGGAAAGGTGCTTCGGTGTGATACCTATCCCTTCATCAGAAATGTCGATAACTACACATCTAATTTTCCTCTCATACAATGTACGAATCTTAATTATTCCGCCGCCAGGCATGGCTTGAATGGCATTAATTATCACATTATATACCACCTGGTGCCCATCAAGACGGCTAAGATTGATATTAGGAATACCTTTCTTAAGACGGACATTCACCTTAATTCTGCTTACCGAAAATTGTTGATCAAGAAGCCCCAGAATATCATTAATGACCCCGTTGATGCCGCAAAACTCACGCTTTATTTTGGATTTATCCAACCCACTTAAACGCTGGGCTATATCATAACATCGTTTAATTTGTTTATTCATCTGTTCCATGGTCGTCATCATCTGTTGAAAATCTTTATAGGAAACATATTCAAAATCTTTTGTCTTATAAGTATTTAAGACTTTTTGTGAACTTAATAATAGTGATTTTAAAGGTGCATTGATTTTCTGAGCAAATCCGCTCAATAAAAAAAAAGATTCGGAAGGATGAATTTTTGAACTATTGGATATTTTAGATATCGTTATTTTAGCCATATATTGAAAAACGCACCTGGTAGGGGTGCCGGACCTGCAACCCTCAGTTCCGTAAATTGTAAGACTCTTACTAGGCGTTAATCTTTCTAAAATTCTTACTCTTTTGCCGACACAAAAGCTGAAAAACTGTAAGCCTTCTTTCGTGTTACTTTGGTTGAACAAAATTATGTGACTCATTCACATAATTAAAAATTCTTTGACACAATTGAAAGATGATTCTAATGCAATATCCTTTAATTGCCAATTGATTTTAAAATACCCTTAACGTGTTATCAAGCGACCAGAGACAAATTTATGCAAGATGCTTGCTATTAGCGTCTGATAAGGAATCCCCTCTTGGGCGGCTTTAGCACGGATGCCCTCTAAATCACGATTGGCAAGCCTAATATTAACCCTTCGGTCTTTACGTAAAGTGACCGTGGCGGCTTGTCGAATTAGTTTAGATTCTTGCTTAAAATCTTTAACTGTTTTCAATTCCCCCCGTTCATAGGCTTCCAATATTTCTTTTTCTTCTGGGTCAAGTTTTAGAGTTTTCATCGTTCATCCCTTCCTTTGTATAATCTCTCTTTGCCTTTCGGCTTGGGAAAATGGTCTTTAAAAAGTATCCGTCTAGCGTGTGCCCTTTGTCAACTTTCAATCTATTGACCTCGCCCCCTAGTTTTGGCCTCACAATCCTTGAGGTATTCCTTGAAAAGTTCTTGCAGGTCACAATCTTTGGAAAAAAATCCG
>JAJXTI010000060.1 GCA_021783915.1 bacterium | reverse complement strand
GCAATACCGGATCAAAATCCAGGGCCAGGACAAGCGTTTCATCGCCCCTGAAGAAGATTTGGAAATTAAAAAAGATAAAGGGCCAAAGACAAAGAGAAAGCCCCCAAAAACCGTGTCTCAAATTAGAAGCGGTTTGCCGATACCTTCCGTCTTAGACTGGACAGTTTCAGGGAAATCTGATATAAATTAACACTTATTCTTAGATGACTTTTGTCCCAGTAGCTCAGTTGGATAGAGCATCTGCCTTCTAAGCAGAGGGTCGGCCGTTCGATTCGGCCCTGGGACGCTTAATAAGCCCCGAACTTGTGGCACCGAAGAATAAGTTCGATGGGCGAATTAACCCCTGCCGTTTGTTTGCGAAGCAAACAGGCGGGGGGTAATATACTTGTTTTTAACAGTAATTTTTGATAAGGTAATACACTAATTTTTGTAGTGCAGGCGGGTATCCCGATGTTTTTTGTACAATGGTGGGTGTAGCTCAGTTGGCAGAGCGGAAGAATGTGGCTCTTCAGGCCGCGGGTTCAAGTCCCGTCACTCACCCCATTTGTTACCCTCATGCGAACCAGGGGATAGTTTTAACCACAAAACTGGCTCGTATGGGGGATTTTTCATCTGTAGAAGACTCCCTCTGTAGGCAGCCATCAATAAGGAACCAAATCTAGCCATGGACCCTGCGAGGAAAATTTGAGAATTAAAAAAATAATTTTAATTTTACGGATAGAAATTACGAAAATTTTGAAAAATTACAATAATTGCATCTAATTGTCAATAATTGTTTACAAATAATTTTTTGAAATAATTAAATATTTAAATATTTTCTAGGTTTATAATTTCTTATTCCTTTATGTAACTTAATATATTTAAATATGTTACGATTTATTTGAATAACAATCTCTTCAAAAATTAGATTCCTACAGCTCTATTTCACATGATATACTTACTTCTATAAAGGGGTGAATATATATGGCAAGACCAATAGAGACCACGCCTACAATTAAAGATAAAGAAGCACAAAAAATTATTAGAGAAATTGAATCTTCAAGAAGTCTTTCTCCTGAAAAGGAAAAAGAGCTTGAGAAATGCCATTCTTTGTATATCAAATTTTCTAATCCGAAGCGTAGCTTTGTCATTGGGACATAGTATTTCTTATGGCCCAAGCCTTCCCACATTTTCACAAATTACAATACGCAACACTCTCTAAGCAGATTAATTTAAAAGATTTTGATTGCGGAGATAGCGATCTTAACGATTTTATAAAGAATGATGCCTTAGGATATCAATTAAAATATCTTGCTAACACAACTTGTATTTTTTTTGATAATAAACCTATAGGTTTTTACTCTTTAGCCGCAGATGCCTTAAATCTAGAAAGCTCAGGAAAAGATAGTGTAGGAAAGAATTTAAGGACGTATCCCGCTATAAAACTAGCAAGAATGGCGCTTGATAAGACTCATCAAGGGGCTGGGCTTGGAACATTAATTACTGAAATAATCAAAGGGTTTGCTGTAGATTTGAACCAAAAAGGGATTGCAATCAGATTTATTACAGTAGACGCTTATCTTCAAAAAGTAGGATTTTATGCGAAATGTGGTTTTATAGCTAACCATGCACCTAAAAAGTCTCATACAGTCAGCATGAGGTATGATATTTTTAGATAATTTTTTATTAAACGAGAATAATAGTATCTGTGGGAGAGGTTATTAGATAGTTGCAAAACTCGTCCCTAACTTGACCCCATTTATCGTAAGTCATTGCATACAACGACTTACAACACAAAGCCCGGCGATGAATAATCATCGGGCTTTTGTATGTAGCGATGTTTCAAATGGTTACGGCATTGCATTTCTCGTCGGTATTCAATTCTTCCTGCCATCTTATCTCCGTCGACAAATAGAGAGCGCTGAAAGCCAATATTGTCGGCAAAAGTAGCCCAATCCTCTCCTAGTTTCTGGTCGCTAGTTTAAGCAATAATACTTATATAGGGCAAAGTTTTTCCGTCGGGAATTGTGCCCTCCGGGAATGGATTTGGGAGAGTATTTTACTTCTATCGCGATAACAGGGCTACCTGACACCACAATGTCTATGTGATACTTTTTATCTGTGAACGACTTTAAATGAATGTTTTGGACACCCGTTTCTTTGCTTAGAAGTCTGAAGAGGGATAGCTGAAAGTCTGCTTCGGAATGAAAGATTGGGAGTTTTTTGGCAAGCTTTTGTAGCAGTTCTCTAATTGGTCGCATGAATGTCAATTCAGTTTAAGGAATGGTTTCGTAATAGAAAACTTATACACCCATTTATTTTTTGGTGAGGGGACAAACGGACATAATTGGATGTGGTGGGAGTATCTGTTTATGTAAGTTGACAATCGGATATAATCGGATATAATTGGCTATATCTGAAATATCCGGAGGGCATATGAAAAGCCAGTTTTACCAAAGATTGAAGGATCTTCCGCCAGAGACATGGTCCAAGACGGCTCTGATTGATGAGCTTAAGGGGCGCTGGGTGTCGGGGGCGAGGCTTAATCCGCAGGTTTTAGGTCGTCTTAAGCGCTCGGTTTTGATCACATCCACCGGCGCTTCGACTCGTATTGAAGGGGCCCGTTTGTCCGATGAGGATGTCGAGAAGTTGATGCGTGGATTATCGGTACAGAAGTTTGCCGATCGTGATGAGCAGGAGGCCAAGGGTTATTATGAGCTTCTTAGCAATGTCTTTGAATCCTGGGACAGGCTGGCGTTTTCCGAGAGCACGATTAAGCACTTTCATAAAGAGCTTTTGAAATACGTTGAGAAAGACAATCTTCATCGCGGGGAATACAAAAAGAGTGAGAACAAGGTTCACATGATCGATGCGGCAGGCAAGTCTGTGGGGATCTTGTTTGATACGACCCCGGCATATTTGACGCCAAAAGAAATGCTGGAGCTGGTTGAGGTCGCCAGAAAGGCTTTGGAGGAGAAGCGCTATCATCCGCTCATCATTATTGGCAACTTCCTTGTTGATTTTCTTTTGATCCATCCCTTTCAGGACGGTAACGGGCGTCTTTCGCGTGTTTTAACGAATTTGCTTCTTCTCAAGAGCGGATATGAGTATGTTCCCTATGTATCGCACGAAAAGCTCGTTGAGGATAACAAGGCGGACTATTACATCGCCCTTCGTAAGAGCCAGAAGACGTTGCGTGGCCGCAAGCCTGATATTTCACCGTGGCTTGAGTTCTTCTTGTCGGTCGTTTATAAGCAGGCGGGGATGGCGATCCAGTTGTTGTCCAAGGAAAGCGTTGATAAGATCCTTTCGCCTAAACAGCTTGTGATTTGGGAGTATTTGCAGGGGGTTGATGAGGCCGCTCCGGGAGAGATCGAAGCAGAAACAAAAGTGGCACGGCCAACCGTTAAGCAGGTGCTCAACAAGCTCTTGGCGTTAAAGAAAATTGAACGGGTTGGGCAGGGCAGGACCACCCGGTATCGGAAGATTTAAACTGTATGCTTTTACGCTGCACGCAGAAATTCCTGACAGAACTCCGGCTCAAGAAGGCCGCGATCATTGAGCCAACCGCCATTGACCATCCTCTGGATGAATGGTACGCCCATATTTTTTTTCTTTATCCGCGCCGTAAGTGCGCTATTTTTATGCACGCCCAGACCAAGTTTTGTTTCTTTGCCTATGATAGGAACAGGGAACAGTTGAATGATATTAAAGGGCTTTTTCGCAAGAACCTGGGCCGCACCCTTTTTGATGAACATTATCCTGCGCCGGTCATTAAGTTGTTCAATGACCGTTTGGAGGATATTCAAGTAGGCATGGCCCAAGACCGCCGCGTTTTAGGGTTTATCAATCAGCGGGTACAAGAGTTGAAGTATATGGCGGATTATTACCCGCAAGACCGTAGAGTCCATGATGAAATGATTGCCGGGCTTGCTTTGCGCAGGACGCCAATGGTTAGGGAGAAGTTAAGCTATGCCGTTGATCAGATGAGGGGTGTTTTATTGAACTGCCCGGAATTAAAAGAGGTGGCGCTTCCGCCTGCCAGCCACAAGCATGAGGAATTGGAGAAGTTTTTTGAAACTCTCCATGCCGAACGCAGGGAACGTCCTAACACCTTTGAGGGGCTGGGCGCTTGACTTTTCTGGCGGTCATGGTATTCTTAATCGTTTCCTATTGGAAACATATGTTTCTATATAAGAACGGTATAGGCTATGTTGAAACAATCGGAACTTAAAATATTGGATTATTTGACCGCTTCTTCGCAGGGAGGGGGTTTTATTTCCCAGATCGCCCGGGACACCGGCATCAGCAAGGGGGAGGTCAGCAAGGCTGTTAAAGTCCTTAAAGGCTGTGGGCTGGTTGATTCTGAGCAAAACGGGCGGAATATGGTTTGCCGCGTTGACCGCCGGTTATCTGTTTTTGCCCGTTTGCGGACGACTTTTAACCTTATTGAGATCATGTCTAAGATAGCGGGCCTGCGCAAATATGCTGATAAGATTATTTTGTTCGGCAGTTGCGCCCAAGGGACGGACACAGCGGACAGTGACATTGATCTTCTGGTCGTGACAAGAGACAAACAGAAGGCTGATAAGGCGGCCCAGGCAATCAAGTTGTCGCGGCCTGTTCAATGGGTGATCAAGATGCCGCAGGAATATGTGGTCTTAAACAGCAAGGAAAAAGTTTTTGCCGGGGAAATAGGCAAAGGGATTGTCTTGTGGGAGGCGCATGAAACTACCGGAATTTGATGACTGTTTGAAAAGAGGCAAGATTGTACGTTTTCCACCTGCCAAGAAATTGGCGGCCAAGGAACTGGACGTGGCCAGGGCCGATTTGGTGGCGTCCCAGAACAGTTTGAAGCAAAAGAATTACAAATGGGCCACATACTATACGATGTTCCATGCGGCGCGTACTTTGCTGTATCATAAAGGATGCCGGGAGAAGAGCCATTATTGCCTGATCCTGGCGATGAAGGCATTTTATGTCAGCGAGGGTGTTCTTGAAATGCGCTTGGTCGAAAGCCTGCAAATGGCCAAGGCCATGCGGGAGGGCGCGGACTACGAAAACACTTTTGATGCAAAGAGCGCCAAGGCGCTTGTCGAACAGGCCGAGGAGTTCCTAAAAGTGGCTGAAGGCGTGTTACGAGGCCAGTAAACAGGTTCTGACCCTCTTCCGCCAGCGGCCCAAGTAATTTTTATCTATTGGACATAAATATGCTTATCAAAGAAATTTCTAATTTGATTTGCTAAACAGAGTATGACAAATTAGTATATCAACGTGCGATTAATTCTTTGTTTCTCATTAATTGTTTTTATATCCGTAATTCTATCTTCTTTTACTTGGGCTGATGCCCCCATAAGCCCTTCTTCAGCCAATTCCATTGCTACGGCTACAGCGGACTCGATTGATAGCGGAATTTCAGGTGGGTCCACCAGCTTGAGTTCTATCTTCAGTTTTATCGGTAATCAATTGGTTAATTATGCGCATAAAGGGATTTATAGTGATGCGCCAGATTGGTTAAAACGCACAGAATTTAACGTTACTTTTGATAAAATCGATGGAACAGAATATAGCTTATTGACTACCCAGCCTCTGTGGGAATCTACCACGCAAGACAAGGCGGCATTTACCCAAGTCAGTTACGAGCATTACAGGCTTTATGATATCGACAGAGATACGATCAATACTGGCTTTGGTTATCGCCAACTATTCCTTAATAATACGTTGTTGCTCGGAGTGAATAATTTTTATGATTATGAAATCAGCCACAATCATGCGCGCAGCAGTATTGGAGGCGACGCCAAATGGGGGCCGCTTGATTTCCATTCTAATTATTATTACCGGCTTAATGGGGTACAAACAGTAAAAGGGGCTCAAGAAAGAGTCAATGATGGTTATGATGTAGGGATAGATTCTGCGTTGCCTTTTTTACCTTGGGCTAAATTTCATTACGGATATTATGAATGGTTTGGTATTTATGCCAACAATACCGTTGGCAATGAATATAGCTGTGAATTAGCATTGACGCCTAACATCAGCTTGATTGGAGGGACACGAGGAAAAACTCCCGAAACGAACCGCCAGGATAATTTTGTGCTGTTGACTTTCCATTTTGGCAATAAAAACAGGGCAACTCTTTTTTCTTCACCTGTTTCATCCCATATTTTTGAACAACGTGATTTATCCGACGATTTACTAGATAAAGTCAATCGTGAGAATAAGATTATGGTTGAACGGACAGTTTCATCCGGCGGCGGCGGATTAACAGTGGTGATCAAGAAAGGATAGGTCTTTGAAACCTTCTTGTATTCTTATTTTCGGTATTCTTTTTTTTATTTTTAAATCAAGCTTGGCCTTTGCCGATTGTGATTCGGTCCGTAGCCAGCAAGGTGCTCCTAATAACTATCCGTGTTGTTCAGATGCAGACTACAGCATTTCTTCCGGATATTGCATGGCTCCCGCATCAACTTATCAGTTTACATTGGATCAATTTGGATTTGAAAAAAGTGATGGAACGGTTGTTTGGACCGGATCAACTACGTCGTTCGATGCGGCTTCGGTAGGCATTGGTCAGGCGATGGGAAATTTTATTTCCAATGCAGTCTTGCAGGCAGGGACCTATGTGGCTGTCGTTGTTAAAATGCATGAAGCAATTAATGTTTCGACGGCCAATGTATTTGAAAAAAGCAATACATATAGTTGTAGTTTGTCAACGACTGGCAACTGGGCGGGCAGTTATTCTGCCTGCACAGCTCCCGGATATCCTACAGCAGCCAATCCCAGCCCATGTATCAATGGCTCTCTTCTTATTATGAGATCTACGCAACTCGGTAATTTTACGGTAACTAATGGCCAAAATAAAACCGTTAGTTTTACTTTCTACCCTGAAGAAGGTGCCATCTGTCATTTTCCGGGTGGCGGCAATGCGAATGGCATTCAAGTCGGTCAATTAGCCGTCAATATGTCTTTTCAGACTTAATGAATTGGAATTGATGTAAACAGCTTCTGACCTTCTCCCGCCAGCGACCCCAGTTGTTACCTTCATACGAACCAGAATATAGTTTTAACTACAAAACTGGCTCGTATGGGGGATTTTTCATCTGTAGAAGACTCATTCCTATAAAAAGTGCTCTACCGATGATGGGATTGCAGACAAATCCAGCATAGAACAAGAAGTTGCCAATTTTACTACCAGCCAATAAAAGCACCTATTGGCTGGTTTTTTATTATAAAGAATGTCAGAAATCCAACAGCTTTGAAGGGCTTATTTTGAAGGCTTTGGCTATCTTCTCAATAGTATCAAGTTTTGCCGCAGGGGGAATCTTTGCTTTCAAGAAGTTGAATATGTTTGTAGTCCACGTGGGGAAGCGGAAAAAGAGGAAAAAGAATGTTTAAGCCATACATCCGTAGCGGCAGAGATTGGAGCCTGGCGATTCTTAACATGGTCATAATTTGTTTTTGTATTGCGATACCGACCTGGCCCCCTGATCTTGAGCCGATGTTTTCGTTGTGCCGTTTAAAATGGTTACAGGTGGGATGAGAGCGATTTTTGGATAATAAATGTGGTCTAATTTGGAGAAAGGAGATTCCATGAAATTATAAGTTTATGTAAATGTTTTTTAAAAGTGTTTTCTTTTAAGAAATTGCGGATTTCTTTATTTGGTATAGAATAATGTCCTTCTGTCTTGTAACCCTATGGATCATATATAAGCGTATAAATGATAAAAGTGTATGGTGGACTAAAAGGACTTGCCGTATTTCTTTTTTTTGTTGCGGGATTAATTTTTATTTTGTTAGTTTTCATTTGGGGAGTTACGAAAGCCGCAGGACTATTGCTGCCGATATTGAGTGTAATTTCCGCAATATTAATTGTGGTGTTTTTAGGTTGCGTTCTTCCATTATCATTCGTTAAGAAATTACGACCTGGTCTTATTAGGTATTGTATTTTGATGTCCAATGTTTTAGGCCTAACCTCATGGATGATGTCATTTTTTTTTGTAATGACCACTTTGGGGTTTTGGGGCATTTTGTTTTCTTGCTTTGTTCAATACTTAGCACTAATTGCCTTTATTGGGGCTGTATTAAAAGGTTCTTGGAATATCGCGGGGAAACTTTTCTTATGGGTTACTTTTACATACGGGATGAGATTTTATGGCCGCTGGCTGGGGGCTTTAGGTTCTAAAGACCACAAGAAAACTCGCATCATTGATCTTGAGGCCATAAGTTCAAGGAATATAAAGTAAAACAGGGGTTTAGACAAAAAAAGGAGGGCCAATAAGATGCGTTATAACTTATTAGGGAATACGGGATTATATGTTTCCCAACTTTGTTTGGGGACCATGACTTTTGGAGGCAAAGGTTATTGGGAGAAGATGGGCCGTGTTCAGCTTGATGATGTGACGGCCTTTGTTAAAAAAGCTTTTGAGTCCGGCATTAATTTTATTGATACCGCCAATGTCTATTCTTTCGGTGAATCTGAATCCCTTACGGGCCAGGCGATAAAAAAGCTGGGTCTTGCGCGTGAGGATCTGGTCATTGCGACAAAGGCCACAGGCATCATGAATGATTTACCTAACGGCCGCGGACAATCCCGTTATCATCTCATGAATGAAGTCGAAGCAAGTTTGAAACGCCTGCAAATCGATCATATCGATTTGTATCAACTGCATGGATTTGATCCCTTAACACCCTTTGAGGAAGCTCTTTCAACTTTGAATGATTTAGTTCGTTCAGGCAAAGTCCGCTACATCGGTCTGTGCAATATGGCTTCATGGCAGATCATGAAAGGGTTGGCAATATCTGACAAACGCAACTGGGCCCGTTTCGAAAGCGTACAGGCGTACTACACCATTGCCGGACGCGATCTTGAGAGGGAAATCATTCCTCTTGTGCAAGACCAAAAAATGGGGGTCATGGTATGGAGCCCTCTGGCCGGAGGTTTGTTGAGCGGTAAATACAGGGCTGATACAAAAGGGCCCCAAGGATCCAGGCGTAGGAATTTTAATTTTCCGCCGGTCGATAAGGTAAGGGCCTTCAAATGCGTGGATGTGATGCGGCCAATCGCGCAAAAACATCAAGTGTCTGTTGCTCAAGTGGCTCTGGCATGGCTTCTTAGCAGGAGCTTCGTGACCTCAGTCATTATCGGAGCAAAGACCATCGTACAACTTGAGGACAATATCGCCTCAACGAGGCTAAAATTGACTGTAACTGAGTTAAAGGCCCTGGAAGAGGTAAGCCAACTGCCCCAGGAATACCCCGGCTGGATGCTTTCTCTTCAGGGGCAATACCGGGCTCAACCTCCAGCAAAAGAATAAAATGTCCCCGTCCATTTCTATGGATTCTGCTAGGGCTTAGAGAATTACTTCAAATTTGAGCTGCCCCTGTTGGCTGTACCAACTGTCGTGAAACTTTCAGGTCTTTATTATTGTCTAACTAAGTGAATGGGCAAAAAGAAGGATGCGTAGTTAAAAAATGGCCTGATTAAACAGGGGTTTTTTATGCGGAATACACTTAAGATAATATGTGTTTCCTTAGTTCTAGGTTTGTTCATCATACAGCCAGTATCTTCCTATGCTGATTGGCATGGCCATGAGCAGGGTCACGAACATTGGCATAGGTATGGACATTCTTCTTTTGGTATTGATTTATCTTTGGGGTCACCCGGCTATTATTACGATGGACCATATTACCCTGAGCCGGATTATGTGCTTGTTTCTCCTCCCAATTACCAACCAGTCATTCTCAATGGGATGACTTACTATGTAAATAATGGGACGTATTATCAATACACCGGTTACGGCTATCAAGTTGTCTCGCAGCCTGTGGTAGTTTCCCAACCCGCAACACAGACCGCAGGAATGATGACGGCCCCAGCGGTCACCGACACAGAAAATTCTTTTACTGTTAACATTCCCAATAATAGCGGAGGGTACACGGCCGTCATTATTCAGAGATCAGGAGACGGCTTTGTGGGGCCCCAAGGAGAATTCTATCCTAAATTTCCGAGAATATCTCAACTGAAGGCCATGTATACGAAATAGAGGAAACTGATATGAAAAGATATTTTTATTTAATGACCATGATTGCGTTTATATTTGTCATTTCCGGTTGTGTAAATTATTATAACAATGAAGGTGAAGGGGCGGGTCTGGGGGGTGTTCTTGGGGCAGTCGCAGGGGGTGTTATAGGGCACCAAAGCGACGATACCGCGGCCGGTGTTTTAATAGGAGGCGCTATAGGCGCAGCCAGCGGGGCGGTGATAGGGTCACAAATCCAAAAACCAGGGCCATATCCGTATCCTCAGCCTGTGCCGGTAGTTGTGGCCCAACCTGTCGGTACTGTTGGGACAGCGCAGGGGCCTTTAGTACAAGACCAATCGATAGATTCTTTCATGATACACGTTCTCAATGATAATGGCGGGTATACGGTTGTAGTCATTAAAAGATCAGGGAGCGGCTTTGTGGGGCCCCAAGGGGAGTATTATACGCAATTCCCCAGCATGTCTCAGCTAAAGGTCATGTATGGGAAATAACACTTCGGGAATTGGGCAAAATTAACCAAGAGGAGAAAGACAGGAAGATGTCGCCAGATAGGCGGGCGTACGGACATCCCTATCTAATCGGTATTTTAGTCAATGGCTGTAGTTAATAGTATTTTTTAAGATTTTATGTAATAATTCAATAAAATTCGAAGGATATGTACAATAAAAGAAGTGCCTATGAAAATAATCAATGAAATCGCAGTATAAGTATCCTGATATTTACCGGCATAGCCAATGAATATGGCATCGAGTCTTCAGTGCGTGACGCTTCCAACAGGGGGTTTTATCCAATAGTGGTATCAAATTGTGTTTCTTCTTTTGATAAAGAGGCCCATGAATGGTCTTTAAAAAACATGGACAAGATCGTTATCGTAGAAAAATCAGAAAATATTTTTCAGATTTTTAATAAGGGTCTGTTTAAAACAAGAAAAGCCATGAAGAGATTGGCCGGGTATTTATTATTGAGTGCATTTTCTTTATTAACTCCTTGGGTTTTTGCCCAAGGGACTGATCAGTCCTCGCCTGATTCCGGCGTCCTTGTTTCTTCTCCGTTGCGCACGCAAGCGTTAGAACAAGACAATAATATGGGCAGCGATGCCTCAAATTTATTTGGCCAAGGTCATTCAAATGGTTCTGGGCACCACAGTCATCGATTCGGTGATGGTGATAGCGGAGCTTCTTCTCAAAACATTACGGGGGGCGGTAGCGATGGTGATAAAACGTCAAAAGCGTCAACGGATGAAATAGTCGTCCAATCAACACATGCTGTTATGTTGCAAATAACAGAGAACATGAAATTGACCCAG
>JAJXTI010000004.1 GCA_021783915.1 bacterium | reverse complement strand
GCGGACAAAGAACCAGCGATAGCCAGTATCGGTACAATCAGCCAATACCGGCAAAAAAACATGGCCAGCCCCAAAACGGTGTTATAAAAAACCGTATTGGCGCCTAAGCCAGCAAACGCGCTGCCATTATTGCCGGAAGCGGACGAAAACGCGTAAAGAATTTCACTAAAGCCATGCGGCCCGGGATTAGCAATGCCCGCCTTCCCCGCCGCTGTCATGACAGCAATGGCTGTTGGTACCAGGATAAAAAAATGCGGGATAAAAGCGACAAGAGAGGCCATTTTCATTTCAAAGGCCTCGATCTTCTTGCCTAGATATTCCGGGGTGCGGCCGATCATGAGTCCAGCCACAAAAACAGCAATGATCACAAAACCGATCATGCCGTAAAGGCCTGACCCGACCCCGCCAAAAATGACCTCACCTAACTGTATCAGCCATATAGGAACCATACCGCCTAAAGGCATATAAGAATCAAACATAGAATTGACCGAACCATTGGAAGCTGAGCTTGTCGCCACCGTCCAAATGGCGGAAGAGACAATCCCAAAACGGGCCTCTTTGCCTTCCATGTTGCCACCGGGCTGAAAGGCGCTTGCGCTTTGGTTAATGCCAAATGTATCAAATAAGGGGTTCCCTTTTTGCTCGATGGAACCAACTATCAATAGGCAGGGAATGAAGATGACCAGCATGGCCGCTAAAATCGCCCAGCCCTGGCGCCTGTCCCTGACCATGTAACCAAAGGTGTAACATAAGGACGCAGGAATCAAAAGAATGGCCATCATCTCCAAAAAATTAGACAGCGGCGTGGGGTTCTCATACGGATGGGCAGAGTTGGCATTAAAATATCCACCGCCGTTGGTTCCCAGTTGCTTGATAGCTATTTGGGAAGCCACCGGCCCCCGCGCAATCGACTGTTCTGTGACCGGTTTTCCATTAGAATCTTTGGTCGGCTGGACCAACATTGCCGTAACACTTTTATCAAAAGTCTGGGGAACCCCTTGAGACACTAACACCAACGCGAACACTAAAGATAAAGGAAGCAGAATATAAAGTGTGGTCCTGACTAAATCCACCCAAAAATTACCGATCGTATTCATTTGTTTTTGGATAAAACCCCTGATCAAAGCGACCAGCACAGCCATTCCCGTTGCTGCCGATAGAAAATTCTGCACAGTCAAGGCCAGCATTTGAGTCAAATAGCTCATCGTGCCCTCACCGCCATAGCCTTGCCAATTGGTATTGGTCGCGAAACTGATCGCTGTATTAAATGAGGAGTCCGGCGATACCGCAGCCATGGCCATGGGGTTTAAAGGCAACATGGCCTGGCAACGCTGGATGGCATAAACGACCAAAATACATAATATATTAAATATCACCAAGGCCACAGCATATCCTTTCCATGACATGCCCTGTTGGGGTTTGACACCGCAAAACCTATATACCCATTGTTCTACCCCGGCAAACCAAGTATTAAGCCCTGCGGGAACCCCTTCATAAATACGGGCCATGTAGGTACCCAAAGGTTTGACCACAAAAAGTAAAACTAACAAATAAATAAATATTTGGACAAGACCACGGTGCTCCATCAGAACATCTCCGGTTTTAAAAAAGCCATTAAAAGGTAAATAAACAAAGCCGCTGAAATAATTCCCCCGATCCAATAAATAGCTGGCATAAACACCTCCTTGGAGTGTGGTGGGTCATATTTTGCCGCACAGAACAATAAAGCCTAAAGAAACAATGGCCAAAACAAGAGTCAAACCCGTAAAAATGATGTCCATCATATCAATGGCCTCCTCAATGAACACATGAACACTACGTTCCACAAATCGTATTCTCATTCTAGTTTAGCTTTACGGCTGATTTTGACAAGTTAAAATGGGCTTGGAGGGTATTAAAAAAGTGTTAAAATAAGCTGGAGAAGGCGGTAAGGGTGTTAATGAGGGAAAATATCCGCAAATTGTAGGACAAAAACGCCCAATGAAGCGCACAAACAATACAAGCCAAACAGATACCAGCGACCGGATTCCAACCAGTTGGAAAGCCATTTAAGGGCAAGAACCCCAAAAATAAAACTCAATACCATCCCTATTAAGCTGGGGAAAAATAGACCCAACATACTTGTTCCATGGGATGAAGACACCTGTTGCGCCTTTAATAATCTTAAAACTTCCCGGATAATGATGGGCGGAGTCAGGACAACGGCAAGGGCAAAACTGAAATCCTCGACCATTTTTTTCTCAATCCCCAAAAGAAGTCCCGTGGATATGGTTGCCCCGGAACGTGAAAATCCTCGAAACGGCAAACAGACACCCTGTACAGCGCCAATCAAACAAGACGCCTTGAATCCTAAGGGGTTATCCTTCTGCAGGAACCGTTTGTCTTTGAGCCCTGCGATAAGAATCAAAATGCCGACTGCCACAAGGGACACCGCAATTAAATCCAGGTTGCCGAAAATCATTTCAATTTCCGCGTGCGCGACCCCTTTTAACATAAATTTCTCAATCAAAGCCTTCAATAACAGGCCTATAAAACCCGTCAATACCGTGGCCGCGGCAATCAATTTGACCGATTCCCAAAAAACTTTCCGTGAGGCAAAAAACCTTACTTTCCATGAGTCCCAAAAAAAGAAGATGACCGCGAACATTGTACCGGTATGGAGCATAACCAAAAGAAGGGTCATCTGCGGGGCTGTGGGATCCAGTCCCATTAATTTCTCCGCGACGATCACATGTGCTGAACTTGAGACCGGCAATAACTCTGCGACACCCTGGATCATGGCCAGAACAAAAACCTTTAATAAAGTCATCTAACGGCCTCTCTTATTATTCATAACCATATTTCTTGATAAACCAGGTCTTCACGATCTGAACAAGATATAAATAAAATCCAAGAATAATAATCAATGCCAAAAAGAATGAAGCAGGCGGCATGACAAACTTAAAATAACTTGCTAGAGGAAGAAATGGAAGAACCATGGCTATCGATACAATATAAATGGACATAAATATCAAAAACGGGCTGGGCCAGCTTTCTAAAAACGGCACCTTCCCCGTGCGGATAATATGAATGACCAATGTTTGCGTGCACAGAGATTCCAGAAACCAGGCCGTGCAAAACAGCGGCTGCTGGGCATGGAATATAAACAAAAGAACACCAAAGGTTATATAGTCAAACACTGAACTTAACGGCCCAAAAATAACCATGAATTTCTTTATATAATCCATATTCCATGTTCTTGATTTTAAAAGATACTCCTCATCAACCTCATCAGAAGGTATGGCTACCTGGGAAATATCATAAAGCAAGTTGTTCAAAATGATTTGTATCGGCAGCATAGGTAAAAACGGCAAAAGAAAACTTGCTCCTGTCATGCTAAACATGTTGCCGAAATTGGAGCTTGCCCCCATTTTGATATATTTAGAAATATTACCAAAGACCCTTCGGCCTTCCAAAACACCGTCACGAAGCACCATCAAATTCTTTTGCAAGAGAATAATGTCCGCGGACTCTTTGGCGATATCAACCGCGTTATTGACAGAAACCCCTACGTCCGCCGCCTTCAGCGCGGGCGCGTCATTAATACCATCCCCCAAATACCCCACGGTATGGTTATTTTTACGTAAGGCACGTATCACACGCTCTTTCTGTAAAGGTGAAAGCCTGGCAAAAACCGTCGTTGTTTTGACCAAATCTTTGAGTTGTTCATCTGTTATTTTCTCTAAGGATTCTCCAGTCATGAGCCCTTTAATATCAAGCCCTACCTCGGAACAAATCTTCTTGGTGACCAATTCATTGTCTCCGGTGAGGACCTTAAGCTCAATGCCTAGTTTTCTCAAAACTTCGATGGTTTTGCGGGCCGTGGATTTTGGGGGGTCGAGAAAAGCGATGTAGCCTTTTAAAACAAGATCCTGCTCATCATCTTTGGAATAAACTTCCTTGTTGGCCACCATGTCCTTATAGGCCACCGCCAAGACCCTGAAACCATCCGCGCTTAAGGAGTCATATTCTTCTTTTAAATCCGTAATGACAATTTGATCTAACTCTTCTATTTCACCCTCTAATTCATATTTTTTGCACCTTTTTAATATTTCTTCAGGAGCGCCCTTGGTAATAATCTTGTGCTTGCCTTCCATATCCACCACGACCGACATGAGTCTTCGGGAAAAATCAAAAGGTATTTCATCGACCTTCCTGTATTGCTTAACAATCAATTTTTCATATTTTAAAACTGCCCTGTCTAAGATGTTCTTTAACCCCGTTTGATAATAACTGTTGAGGTAGGCCAGTTCCAGAACCCCCTTGTCTTCATTTCTGACCACATCGCAATATTTCTCCAAAACAATCTTGTCCACCGTCAGCGTCCCTGTCTTGTCAGTGCAAAGCACGTCCATCGCGCCAAAATTCTGGATAGAATTTAAGCGTTTAACGATGACTTCTTTTTTGGACATCGCTATAGCGCCTTTGGACAAATTGATGGTGACAAGCATGGGAAGCATTTCAGGTGTCAGACCAATGGCCACAGCCAGAGAAAACAAAAATGCCTCCATAAAATTACCCTTGGTGAAATAATTGATGGCACAAATCACAATGACCAACAGCACCATCGCCCGGATCATTAACCAGACAAATTTGTTGATGCCTTTATCAAAACTGGTCTGCTGGCCAATGGAGGCCAGCCTCTTGGAGATTGCACCAAACTCCGTGGCCAAACCCGTCCTGATAACCACTCCTAGAGCCGTGCCGCTGACGACACTTGAACCCATAAACGCGATGTTATGGGCCACAGGTGTCTTTTCCACAGGCATAGATTCACCGGTCAATGCGGCCTGGTTAATAAACAAATCCTTGGCCTGAATGATCCGTAAATCTGCCGGTATCATGTCCCCCGCGAATAAATCCACAATATCCCCGGGGACAATTTGCTTAATGGGGATTTCTTTAGCTTTACCATTACGATAAACCGTGGCGGTGGCGCGTACCATCTCGCTCAATCTTTCCGCTTCCTTACCCGCGCGGTATTCCTGGAAAAAGCCAAGAACAACACTCATGATGGCCATCATACCGATAATACAACCGCTGACCTTATCACCAGTAAAAAAAGTGACGGCAGCGATAACAATAAGCAAGACAACTAAAGGGTGAAAAAATTTGGATATAAACTGAAAAACAGCGGTCCTTTTCTGTTTTCTGGCGGCCTCATTAGAACCGTATTCATCAACACGCTGTTGGGCTTCTTGGTCGGAGAGTCCCTTTAATGAAGTTTGGAACTTATCAAACAAGACCTCCGCGACGCACCCTTTATAATCGAAATCGAGGGTTTGTTCTTTGTAATGGTTATTGCTCATTTAAAAATCTCCCCAAGCTTACCCTGCCCCAACAAGAGGATCCCTTATTTTGACAAGACCAGAATCATAATAGAATTTGCCTATTTCTTCCATCGATAATTTATAATCTTCCATCATAAACCATAAATCCATAAAACCTTAGACTGAATGATTATTCGAATCACCTTCTATTTGGTGTGGACATACACATCCCTCTGCGGGAAGGGAATGGTGATTCCTTGACTACGGAAATCGTCTAAAATGGCTTTATTGACGGCAAATTTAACATCTCCATAATCTACCGGTAAAACCCAAACAAAGGCCTGTAAAACAATACTCGAGTCCCCAAATTCTTTGATACCTACCACAATGGGCTGG
The DNA here is from genome assembly GCA_021783915.1 of bacterium. Lineage (GTDB taxonomy): Bacteria > Omnitrophota > Gorgyraeia > Zapsychrales > Fredricksoniimonadaceae > JACQCF01. Next base: position 37,800 of record JAJXTI010000004.1, on the reverse strand, counting down.
CTGGATGGGACTTTTTTATTCTTTCTTAAGATCCCTTCAACAATAGACAGTGCCTTATCCACATCGCAATCGTAACCAACCCCCACCTTAAATTCCAGTTGCCGATGCTGGGAATAATTCTTGATGACTTCTCCTATAATATGTTTATTAGGAATAATCACGATACTGCCATCCAAACCTAAAAGCTCTGTACGCGGCAAAGAAATGTCTTTCACCTCGCCTTGGACGCCGACCGCTTCTATAATGTCCCCTACCTTAAAAGGTTTGGTAAAAATAAGCGTGGCCCCAGAAGCGTAATTCGATAACGGCCCTTGCAAGGCCAAACCCGCGCCAACACCAGCCACGGACAAACCGGCAATCAAAGGCGCAATTTGCACCCCCAAATTACTTAAAGCCAAAAGCAAGGCCAACGCCAACATGGCCCAACGCACCCCTTGGAGAATAAATTTCTCGATAGTAATATCGACTTTTTTCTTTCGCAAAGCGCGGTGTGCCATCCCGACTACAAAATGCGATAATACCCATCCAGCCAACAAAATAACGATAGCACCAATAATCTGAAAACTGTAATGCACCGCATTCTCAGAAACAAGATCAATGACTTTACTTAACCTGTCGTGTCCCATACTGTTCTCCTCGTGTACAAAATTTGAGATTCATAGTATATCCAAAAATAGGATTATTATACCCTAACAACATCAGTAAACAAGATTTTCTATTTAATCCCCAGTTGATAATTCCTCAAGCGGGGTTCATTCAATCCTTTTACCGAAGCGTTTAATACTAAAAATTATGACAATGGTGGCCATCAATAATAAGGGCCATACTTGTTCTATCAAATCGAAAAAACCCATCCCTTTAAGAATGATCCCCCGTACAATTTTCAAAAAATACGTCATGGGAATAAAATATCCCACAAAATGAATCCAAGTGGGCATTGTTTCACGGGGGAAAATAAACCCTGACAACAAAATAGAGGGCATGGCAAAAAACATGACGATCTGAGAGGACTGCTGTTGATTGTCGGCAATCGCAGAGGCCCACAAACCAATCCCTAAACACACAACCAGATATAACAACGTTAACCAAAATAATGTCAGAGGGCTGCCCCGAATAGGTACTCGAAAAATAAAATGCATGACCATCACAATGCTGGAAGCAATAAGAACCCCGATAATAACATAAGGGATGATTTTACCTAAAATTAATTCGTAGGGTTTAATGGGGCTCACCAAAAGCTGCTCGATATTACCCCGCTCTTTTTCCCGTACAATGGCACTAGCTGTGATCATCGGCACCATGAACTGCAAGATAAGACCGATTAAACCGGGGAGCATAAAGTAAGAGCTTTTTAAAGCGGGATTATACCAAAGACGTGGCCTGAAATCCACCGGAGATACCAGCACTTGCATCAACCCTTGCGACTGTAAAAAAAAATTAACGATGGCCTGGCTAGAATTTAAAGCAACATTAGCAGGTGTTGAATCCGTGCCATCAATGACCATTTGCAGTTGGCTCCCTTTTTTCTTTAAGACATCACCCGTAAAGTTAGGAGGAATAATGAGAGCTACCTGGGCAAGGCCTTTGTCTAACCCGTCCTGTACCTCTCTCAGGGAATGGACTTTCTTGGCAATAGCAAAATAATCTGACTGCACAAAAGCGTCAACCAATTGGCGACTTAAATAAGTTTGATCCTGGTCGTATACATAGGTACGCAGGTGCCTGACATCGGTATTAATGCCAAAACCGTAAATGGTTAGTTGTATCAAGGGCATGACAATGATCAACACCAATGTTCTCCGGTCACGAAGAATGTGAATAAACTCTTTAAACATGACAGCTTTGATGTTACGCATTAACTTTCTTTCTCGATATCCAACAAAGAAAACACGTCTTCCAATGAGGCCGGAATGGGCCTCATAGAGGTGATGTTAATATTTTCTCTTTTGGCGGCCTGCTCTATCAACACCTTTGCCTGTTCTAAATTTCTGACATTAATATTTAAAGTGGTTCCGTAGACCGTTAAACCCATCACTCCTTCCAGTTTTGAAAACGCTTGCGATGCTTTCAGTAAAGGGTTGCATTCAACTTGCAAAAGTTGATCGCTGATTTCATGTTTTAACTGAGAGGGTGTGCCCATTTTAAAAACCTTGCCTTGACTGATAAAAGCAATCGTATTGCAGCGCTCAGCTTCTTCCATATAGTGTGTGGTCACAAAAAGCGACACGCCCTGGTCCGCCAGTTGGTACAGGAGTTCCCAAATAGAACGGCGGGCAATCGGATCAATACCCGCGGTCGGTTCGTCCAAAAAAATAATCTTAGGGTTATGTAAAAACGAATTGGCAATGCCAAGTTTCTGTTTCCATCCGCCGGAAAGTTCCCCGGCCAGACGGTCATGGTATTTATCCAGGCCTGTCAATAAAAGAACCTCTTGGATACGTTGTTTTAAAACACTGTTAACCAATCCATAAATTCGGCCAAAAAAAAGTAAGTTCTCCATGACCGTTAAATCTGAGTAGAGGCTAAAACGTTGAGACACATAACCAATGGCGGCCTTGATTTGTTCCGATTGTGTCTGGACATCAAATCCTGCTACTTTCCCTGTACCGCTGGTGGGAGCTAAAATACCGCAGAGCATACGAATGGTCGTACTTTTACCTGCCCCATTGGCCCCTAGAAATCCAAAAATGGAACCATAAGGCAAAGAAAAAGAGATGTCATCAACAGCAGTAAATTTGCCGAATTTTCGCGTTAATTTATCAGCTTGAATAGCAATGTTATTCATCCTTACCTCTTAAATTGCACATCTGCTGCGACACCTGCATGCACGTATTCATCCGGATGGTCAAGTGCCACTTTAACAGCGAACATCTGCGTGATGCGGTCTTCCACGGCCTGAACATTACGGGGGGTAAATTCCGCCTCTGTAGCGATAAAAGTGACATGACCGTCATAAATTTTATCTGAACCGTCGAATTTAATGGAAGCGGACTGACCGATACGTATTTGATCGACAAAGTCTTCAGGTAAAAAAATCCTGACCCATTGGTCTTTAGGATCGCCAATGACCACCACCCCCGCACCTGCTGGTATAATTTCCCCAATTTCTGCCGTTTTGACCAATACAACACCATCGACAGGTGAAATAATTTGCTGATCCTCCATAGCAAGCTGTGCGTACTCCAAGGCTTGGGTAGTGGCCCCACCAGTTTTTAAAAGTTCTGCCGTTCGCCCATAATCTTTCTTGGCCTGTTCATAACGGTCTAAAGTGGCGATGACTTGGGAGGCCTTGACCATATCTCCTTCTTTGACATTAAGGGTAGTCAATCGCCCTGCTACCTTGGCCCCCAGCACATGCTCAGTCAGTTCTAACGTGCCGGAATAACGGGTGCTAAATACATCGTTTTTGGCAGAGCAACCTAAAACAGCTAACAAACCTATCACTAGAGCTAAATTTTTCACACTCCCCCCCCTGTCTTAAGTTACTATCCACATCTATTGTCCGGATTATCCGTGGACTGTCCAGGACCTGTATCAAAACTATTGAATATCAAACAGCTCTTCAATACGACCCATAGTATGGGCCAAATTAAGTTTAGCTGTCCAATACACGGCCTGAGCTTCATTTTTATCATCCTCGGCAAAGGCTCTCACTGATTCCGCTGCGTCTAATTCCTGCTGGCTCCCTAAACCTGATTTAAGCCTGTCTTTGGCCACGGCCCACTCATGCTGGGCATATTTTAGTTGCTGTAGCTTCGCATTCAACAGCCTTTGGGCCTCATGTACGCTATCCAAAGCCTCTTTGATTTTAACCTGATTTTGGTCTTTTGCATCAGCCAGAAGAATTTCATTTTCCCTGACCTTGGATTTAGCCTGTTCCAACTGGGCCTGTTTCAGCCCCCCTTCCCAAACGGGAACACTCACAGAAACCCCCAGTGTATAAGTATTACTAGCAGCACTGGGGGTCTGGCCGGAACGGCCATAGTCCCCAGAGGCTACGATGCTCGGTAAAAAAGACGCCTGTACGGCTTTTTCATTGGCCCGACTCTGCAATAACTGGTTCTGGGCCAGAATCACATCAGGACTTGTCCCTGCTGTGGTGCCTTTCTTGAGCCATGACGTGTCATCCTCAAAAATAATCGGCTGATCCAAAGGAATTTTTAGAGCAGCAACTAAATCTAATCTCATTTGTCGGGCATGTGTCCGATATGCGCTTAAGGAATATTGGGCCTGGGCCAAATCAACAGAGGCCTTATCTAAATCAGAAAAAGAAGCTGTCCCTTGCTTGTAACGTGTTTTAACAATATCATATTGGAGTTGCATCTGACGCAGGTTGGTCTTAATTAACCCCACGGATTCATCGGCACGCTGGGCTTCTAAAAACATGGCCCCCACCAAGGCCAACACATCCTGGCGTACCTTAAGTAACTCTGCTTGCGATAATTTGTGACCAGCTTTGGCTGCTTCCAGGCGCTGAACAGCTGCCATATCAAAAATCTCCATGGTCAATCGTCCCCGGGTATCAAAACTATTAAAAGGGCCGGTATGAGGATTACCTGGCAACCGAATGCCTGAGGTCCTAAGGTCTTCCGTTTGCCTTCTTCCCCCAAAGATACCGGTCAATTGAGGAAGGAGCGCGGCACGTGAGATGAACATGTCCGCCAAGGCTTGACGCACACGTTCATTGGTTGCAATGACCTGTGCATTATTGAGTTTAGCCATCTCCAAAGCCCTTTTGAGTGTTAAATGTAAAGGATTTTTGATGGCCTGCTCCGCCATTGATGGAGAGCTAGATCCAATTGCCAAGAATAAGACAATAATTTTTACAATTCTCATGACTTTTGACTTTCCATGGCTTGTTTTAACTTAATCACTATGTTCTGCATCTGTTCCAGTTCCTGGCCATCCAAGATAGGTAATATCTCCTCCCACCGTTTGGCAATAATCGTCTGGAACTGCTTGAGAAACGCGTGGGCCTTAGGTGTCAGGTCAATGACTATTTGGCGACGGTCTTTAACATTAGGTAAACGTCTAATATATTTAGCCCTCACTAGCCTGTCTACCAGACCGGTCATCGTCGGCATTTGCACCTTCATACAGGAGGCAATGTCCCCCATAGTGCAGCAACCCTTGGCATGCAAAGATAAAAGAAGCAAAAACTGCGTTTGGGTCATAGAACGGTTGGTAAAAACCCCTAAATACGCACCTTGTATGATATGGGGGACTAAAGAAGCGATAGATCGGGCTATTCTGTGACGTTTTGGGGTATTCATATAACATTTAACTTAAGTTAAATGTTAGCATATGCTAAATAATATGTCAAACGAAGGGAGGCAAAAATTTTATACAATCCATGACGGGACCAGACCCTGTCGTAATAAGTTAGTTAAAAAAACATAATTGACATGCTTTTTATGATATAATAAATTATATATCGACATATAATTAAACTTAATGGTGTTTATATTTTATGAGTTCACTGCAAGATCGTTTAGGACTTCTCATAGCCAAAAGTCGTCGAGAAGATAAAAAATCTCCTTGGGGAGCCCCTGTCCCTCAGGAAGCTGACAGACATGCGTTAACCGTCCAGGTTGTCGATCTTATTTTCGAAGAAGCCATTACTGAAAAAGCTAGTGATATACATATTGAACCGGATCCGGATGGATATTTACGAGTACGCTACCGTGTCGATGGGAAGCTTTATATTGCATTGATCATCACGGATCAATCAATCGCCGTCATGGCGCGTATTAAAATCATGGCTGGTCTTGATACCGATGCCATCTCCAAACTCAAGTCTCAAGATAGCCGCTGTACTGTTCATATCGGTAACGAAGATTATGATTTTCGTCTTTCGACTTTTCCTACGGTCAATGTATAAAAGATGGCCCTTCGTTTAATAGGTAAAAGCTCGGACACTATATCACTTGAAAATACTGGATTAACTAACCGAGATTTGATTCTCCTGACACAGATGATCCAGCGGAAGCAGGGACTGCTTCTGGTTTGCGGCCCTACAGGCAGCGGAAAAACAACGACTTTATATTCTCTTTTAACCAAAATCAATTCACCGTCTATCAATGTCGTTTCTATTGAAGACCCCGTGGAGTATCGTTTACCTGGCGTCAATCAATGTGATATCAAAACGAAATTCGATTTTAGTTTTGCGGATGGCCTCAGGGCAATTTTACGCCAAGACCCTAATATTATTCTTGTCGGCGAAATCCGTGACAAGGAAACCGCTGATATAGCGCTAAGAGCATCTATGACGGGGCATCTTGTTTTAAGTTCCATTCATACCAATAGCGCCATAGGTACAATCATGCGCCTGATTAACATGGGACTCGACCCCTACATGGTTTCTTACGCTTTAAACGGCACCTTGGCGCAGCGTTTAGTCAGGGCCATTTGTGACAAATGCCGAGTCCCTTATACACTCACTTCAGCACAATTGAATAAGTTAAACGTTACCTATGGGATAACGCCTGATATGTTGATGGCTGCAAGGCCTCAGGCACCGAGTTCTGTTGATCGGGAAGGAGTGGTTTATTTAACTTCCACTAAAGATAAAGAAAAAGACACAAGTTCACAGGTTGTTCTCTATCAAGGTAAAGGCTGTGAGTTTTGTCGGGGAACTGGTTTCCACGGACGAGTTGGAATCTTTGAGTTAGTCTCTTTAAATGAAGAATTACGTGAAGCAATCGTACATAATGTGTCTAGCACTCAGATGGTTGAAATTGCCGCTCGCAACGGTACCAAGCCCCTTTTTAAAGACGCTCTGGAAAAAGTTAAAAAAGGTATCACAACCCTTGATGAGGTTGGTTCTATCTTATTGGAAAGGTCTTAAATCGGTCATCATTTAAAGACATGGCACCATCAAATTCTTTCAAACCAGCCCCACCTCCAAGGGCGTCCGGAAGAGCCCCTTCAACACGGAATCGCTTAAGGTGATCGAGTGACGATTGAGATATTAATCCACTTATGCCCATTTTAAGAAAAATTGTTTTTTATATTTTTGCAGCTTTGTATCTAACGATATGCCCTTTATTGATTTTACGCCTTCTTGGGGTCATCATTAACCCTCAAACACACCAGTTGGTTAAAACGGGGATTATTTATGTCTCTTCCAATCCGCCCAATGCGGATGTATATATTAATAATGTCAAAGCCCATGGAACCACCCCTACGGTTATTCGTGATTTGCCTCCTGATAACTACGCTATACGCTTAGAATTAAAGGACTACCAACCCTGGCAAAATACTATTCCCGTAGTGGAACATAAAGCGACCGTATTGGAAGATATTCTTTTGATTCCCCAGCAATGGACAGTTAAACCCTTAAGCGGAATGCCTTTTGAAAACTTGCTTCCCTTAGGTGATGGCAACACTCTTTTGGAGTGGCAGGCCATGACTATCAAAGATCTGTATCTTTTACGGCTTAACAAAGAATCTTCCGACGATAATGCTATTGAATCCGGTTCTTCTGAAGTGGCCCCTGTTTTTCCCGAAGAATCTATTTACAGCGACGCTCAAATCTCGCGTTTCTTTACTGTCGACAAAAGCCCATTTTTCGTCATCCATATTGTCGATGCAGACAAACATAAATACTTGTGGGTTGACGTACGCGACAAACAAATTCATATTGAAGATATCAGTGATCTTCTTCCTCAGGAACCAGTCAAACTCTGGTGGGAGGCCGGAGACGAAAAAATTATTTATGCGTTTTACCATAACCATACAAACCGTATCGATATCAAAGCCAAGGCTATTTATCCCAACATTCCTGAACAGAATATCCCTTCTCGCCACAAAATAAATACCACCATCAATCAGGCTGTGATAGGAAGCATCTCAGATGAAAATGAGGATTTGTGGCTTGAATTCACTGCCAATAAAATAGGATTATGGGATAGAAATCAACATACCTTGCAATGGATTTTCCAAAACGGGCACAACATTGAACAGGCTTTTTGGGCCAATAACGGCAACACAATCCTGTTCCGCGATCAAGGGCATTTTTTTTTACTGGACAAGCAACCTTTCGGGCACCTGAGATTGCAGAAAATCACCGATGTCCATCAGGGAACTTCTGTTTATTACTCTGAAAAGACCGGTAAACTTTATTATATTGACCCTTTAAACCGATTATTATCTGCTATTCAAATTTTACATCATAAACCAATATTACCAAAAACCATTGCGGACACTTTACGTCTCAAAGAATTTGAACCGTAACTTATGCGTTTTCATTACTCTAAAGAAAACTTGCCCCCTGGGGACGCTAAATGGCAAAGACGCCTTGAAATCCTCCCTGGCGTTGCCAGTTGGACGACCCTTTTAGGCATGCTCTTGCTTTCGGTCTTTTCTCCCTTCACGGCAGCTATTATCACTATTTCTTTTTATCTATGCTGGCTTTTCAGGCTTTTATACATGACTCTTTTCTTAGTCCTGTCTTATATCCGTTTAAACATGGAAAACAAAACAGATTGGATGGCACGGATCCACGGCATTGATCATCTTGTGTCTTATTACCAAGAACGACCCTCCAGCCAGCCTTGGCAATCATTTTCGATCTGGATCCACCAACAAGAACTCAAAAAACTTTTAGACAGCAAACAATTGCCGCCGCCTTCTAAAGACATTTATCATTTAGTCATCTTGCCTATCATTAAAGAGTCCCAAGAAATTATTGAGCCAGCCATCAAGGCCATCAGCCAGCAACAGTTTCCAACAAAACAAATCATAGTGGTCTTTGCATTGGAAGAAAGGGCTAAAGAGCAAATTAAAAATGGCGTATATACTGTTGAACATAAATACAAATCCTTCTTCTTAGATTGTTTTACCGTTGTGCATCCCTGTGACCTACCTAATGAGGCTCGTGTCAAGGGGGCCAATATTACTTATGCCGCCCAAAAAGCCACCGCAAACATTTTTAATAGGAACATTCCTGTTGAAAACGTCATTGTGTCCTGTTTTGATGCGGATACTGTTGTGGATCAAAACTATTTTTCCTGTTTGACCTATCATTTCATGGTCACAACTGACCGTCAACGCTGTAGTTTCCAGCCTATTCCGGTGTACCACAATAACATTTGGTACGTGCCAGGGTTTGCCCGTGTCGTTGAGACAGGATCTTCCTTCTTTCAACTTGTTGAAGCCACCAACCCCGAAAAACTTGTCACCTTCTCTTCTCATAGTATGAGTTTCAAGGCCTTGGTTGAAGTCAACTATTGGCCTCTCGATATGATCTCTGATGATTCGGCTATTTTTTGGAAATGCTATATTCATTATGACGGCAAATATAGAGTCATTCCTATGTATGTGACGCTTTCAATGGATGTGGCCAACGCGGATAATTGGTGGCGTACCGTCAAGAGTGTCTACAAGCAAAAACGCCGCTGGGCCTGGGGCGTCGAGAATGTCCCCTTGGTCATGCGGGCCTTTTGGCAAGACAAAGAAATTCCTTTATGGGACAAGTTTCGCCACGGTTTTAAATTACTGGAAGGCCATTGGTCCTGGGCCACATGGGGTTTTATCTTGTCGTTTGTGGGCTGGCTTCCGGTTTTATTTGCGCGTCGGGAGTTTGCCAGCTCTGTGGTGTATTATAATGTCCCTCAAATCGCCAGTACAATTTTTAATCTGGCATCACTGTGTTTAATCACATCCATTATCCTAAGCGTGGCCCTTCTTCCCAAAACAAATGTACGCTATCCTATATTAGTCAAAATTGGACACGCCCTTGAATGGCTAATGATTCCTTTTATCCTCGTTTTCTTAGGGGCCCTACCCGCGCTGGACGCCCAAACACGTCTGATGTTCGGTAAATATCTGGAATTTTGGGTCAGTAACAAAGGCAGGGGGAAATGGATAAAAACAAACATCTAATCGAGTAGGAGGTGAAGGTGTCCTCACCGTCCTCTCACACCACCATACATACCGGCGGTTTCCGTTCTCTTCCTCTTACGCTTTGGAATTTATTCCCCCTCCACCATATACCATAACTCGTGGATTCCGTATCATTCGATAACTACTGTCCTCTGCTGACTGCTGCGCTGCATCTAAGGGCCTCACTACTCTCTTAGTTCTCCACCCTCCTCGGCCTGAAACTGTGTAGACAGCAGGACAGGTATCTTCACCCTTGCCGTTCAGCTAACAATGGACCCGTTTGGAACTTTCATCCTATAGAAACATGGTATGCCGAGCATACCAAAAGAAAAAGCCCCATTCGGCAATAGAATGAGGCTCTTAACCAGATGAACCGGAGCGGTTTCCTAGGCCATAGTCACCGATTTACTGGGAGAAACGATAGCTGTTTTCCAATGCAACAAAATCTTCAACGTATGGTAATAACCCACCTTAATCAAACGACGATTATGATTGACATAAAAGAATCCTTTAACCCGCATAGAGAATTTCTCATCACGCCTTAAACTGTCAAAAGATTTACGCACATGCACTTGGGGCGCTTGTTGGTCTTCTTCACGACCAACTTCCTTGGCCAAATAAAGAAAATTCTTGCGAACATCAGAAACACAGTCCTTGTCCTGAGAATGTTCCTGAATAATAATTAATTTGCCTTGTCCTTTTAAAATTTCTTTAGTTTTATGTAATATATTCTTCATTTAAGAATTCCTATCTATATGAAATATATAGTTTTATATTGATTTTGTTTATAGCATATCTCTTGTCTCTCAATTGAAGTATATCACCTGTCAAGTCCAAAACAAGGCAATATAAGTCATATTGGGAAAGCGTTTTCTAAAAAAGCTATGTCACAAAAATAAAAACAAGGCCTTGATTGCACAGCAAGATGGGTAAACCCTATTTTCTTAAAAAAGGAAGTCTGACGCGGTTTTCTTTACTTTGAATCAGGCGGGTAATATTAGAACGATGACGAAAAACGATAAAAATACATAGGATTATAGACATAATTTTTAAAACAAACGGAGCTTCCACAGTGACCATAGAAATCGGCAAGGCCACCGTGGCAAAAAGTGAGGCCAAAGATACATATCCAGACAGCAGAAACACCACCAGCCAAACAGCTACAACAATTAATAATACCGGACGCAACCCAGGAATTTGAATTGTCAAACCAATCAGTACCCCTAAACTTGTCGCAATACCCTTACCACCTTTAAAATTTAGAAATACCGTCCAATTATGGGCGGCTACAGCCACTAAACCAATAATAACAAGCATCAAGGGGGTAGTTAAACCGAAAATGTTTGCTATGACCGCGGTCGGAATAATACCTTTAAGAATATCAATGGTCAAAACTACCGTTCCCGGCCATTTACCTAAAACACGAAAGGCATTGGTCGCCCCTACATTGCCTGAACCGTGCTCACGTATATCGATACCTTTAAATAAACGACCGACAATATAAGCGGTAGGGATAGCGCCAATCAGATATGTGAGGCCAAGACTACTGGCTAGAAGAACCATGCTCATTGATAAGTTTGATCCCTTCTTTAATATAAATCACACCCGATATAACGGTAGCCACTAGAGCCGCATACCAAAAAATCCTTGTAAAGGACCACTGCAAAAGCATTCCTAAAACACAAACTATCTGCAAAAATGCGGTAGTTTTTCCCCAACGGTTAGCTTCCATCTCTAATTTACCTGTCACAAGTTGAATAATCATGGCCCCTAAAATCAAAATAATGTCCCGGCTGATGATGGCCACCACAAACCACAAAGGAAAAACAATTTCTTCCCAATTACCCCGTCGGATATAAAGGCAAATAAAGGCACTGATTAAAAGTATTTTATCGGCCAAAGGATCCAAAATGGCCCCGGCTCTTGTTTTTTGATGATGGACACGGGCAATGTAACCATCAATAACATCTGAGATGACTGCGGTTAGGAAAAAAACTAAAGCCAGCCAACGTAGATAGGGTCTTTCCGGAGAAAAATATAAAACAGTCGCGATAAAAAACGGTACTAAAAGGATACGGCCAATAGTGACTTTGTTAGCAAAAGTAAGAGGCATATTTAACTTACCTATTCTACAATCTTTAATTTTACTTTATGAATAGGACAAACATCTACATTACAACTAAATCGTTGACCATCTACAGGACAATATTTAACACATCCCTGCTGCACACTTAAAGCCTGATTAATCGACTGCACCGCAGATTTGACCTGTGGATCTTTTTGTACCCGAATGGCTAAGTTTCTTAGATCCTTTTGACTGATATCTTGATTGGTTAAACCTTCTGTAACCGCACCTAAAGCAGAAACCACTTGCGAGGTTGATTCAATTTTTTGTGTCGCAGGTTTAGATTGTGCCGTCTGACAACCACCTAAAATTACCATAGCTAATATTACTATAAGATTTTTTATCATAACAAACGAATGCGATTTATAGGCCAAAACAACAAATCCGCTTTGCCTACAATATCATATTCATCCACAAACCCCCAATAACGGCTGTCATAGCTAGAGCCGCTATTGTCTCCTAGCATAAAATAATGCCCAGGAGGTACCGTGATAGATTCCCCCTCTTGCCCATAATCTCCACGATTATAGTAATATATATTTCTAATACGGGGATCCGTGACTTGCTTACCATTGATATAAATGCTTCCATCTTTAATTACGACATGATCTCCAGGAAGGCCAATAAGACGTTTGATAAAATCTTTGGTGCGGTCCTGTGGGAATACGAAAACAACAATGTCCCCTCTCTGGGGATGACCAAACCCCGGAAGCCGGATGTGGGCCAGAGGCTGTAGGAATTTAGGCCACTGGATATCAAAATTGGGGCCCAGCCGCTGTCTTAAAAAGTCCGGAGCGTGCAGCTCAGGCAAAAGAATCGGGCCGTAACGTAATTTATTGACAAACAGATGGTCTCCTTCAATCAAAGTCATGCGCATGGAACCGCTGGGGATCTTAAACGGTTGGAAAAAATAAGTCCGTATAAAGATTGCCAACACTAAAGCAATAACTATTGATTCAACCCAATCACGCAGGGCAGATTTAGTTTTAGTATTTTTATGGTTCATATTTTCAAGGCAGCTAAGAATGCCTCTTGCGGGACCTCCACCCGTCCAATTTGTTTAAGTTTTTTCTTTCCTTCTTTTTGTTTTTCCCAAAGCTTTCTTTTTCGGGTAATGTCTCCACCATAACATTTGGCAGTCACATTCTTGCCAGCAGGTTTGACCCTGGCGCTGGAAACAATACGCCCATCACAAGTAGCTTGAATACGTACCTCAAACAATTGCTGTGGGATCAAATCCTTTAACTTACTGACTAAAGCTAATCCTTTTTCATAAGCCCGGTCTTTATGAACCATACAGGAAAACGCATCACAAGGATCATCATTAATCAAAATATCGAGCCTGGTAATTTGGGCAGAACTGTATTCTTTAAATTCATAATCGATGGAACCATATCCACGGGTAGCAGATTTAATTAAATCATTAAAGTCCACTATAACCTCTGACAGAGGAATATCAAATAAAATCTTCATTCGATCACCAATAAACTCACTTTTTTGATAAATGCCACGCTTGCGTTTAGCCAATTCCATAACTTGATCCATATAGGTTACAGGCGTAAAAATCGATACAGCTAAAATCGGTTCTTCAATATGATTGATTTCTGAACCGTTGGGTAAATCCGATGGATTTTCTAGATCCATGACTGATCCATCACGTTTAACAATTTTATATCCTACATTAGGAGTTGTTAAGATTAAATTCAGGTCATATTCCCTCTCCAGTCGTTCCTGGACAATTTCCATGTGCAAAAGTCCCAGAAAACCGCAACGAAAACCGTAACCGAAAGATTGGGATGTCTCATGCTCATAAACAAAACTAGGGTCTGATAAACGTAATTTATCAATAGCCTCACGCAAAGCCGCATAATCTCCAGCATTCACCGGATAAACACCGCAAAAAACGAAAGGTTTAAGCTGCCTATAACCTTCCAAAGCATGGGCCGTTGGATTTTCCACTCCAGTAACCGTGTCTCCCACCCTCACTTCTTTAGGATCATGTAAATTACAGGTGATGTAACCAACCTCTCCGGCAGAAAGGCCTTTAACCTGTTGAGCTTCAGGCGCAAAAATACCTACTTCCTGGATCGCGAACTCTTTACCCACATTCATAAAGCGGATTTTCATATCTGGCTTTAACATGCCATCAAAAAGACGGACATAAATAATAATCCCCTTATAAATATCATATTTCATATCAAAAATCAGGGCCTTAAGCGGTGACGTGGAATCCCCTTCAGGCCCAGGTATAAAAGAAACAATTTTCTCAAAAAGAGTATCAATATTGAGCCCCTCTTTGGCTGAAACCAACTGAATGTCTTCCTGTTTAAATTTAAGAATTTCTGTAAATTGACGTTTAGCTTCATCAATATCTACATTAGCAATATCAATCTTGTTAATAACGGGCAAAATTTCAAGATTATTGTCGATAGCTAAGTAATAATTAGCTATTGTTTGAGATTCTACCCCCTGGGTCACATCAATCAAAAGCAAGGCCCCTTCACAAGCACGTAAAGATTTTTCTACCTCATAAGAAAAATCCACATGGCCCGGGGTATCAATCAAATTAAAAATATAATCTTTGCCATCTTTAGCCTTATATTGTAGACGAACAGCAGAGGCTTTAATAGTAATACCGCGCTCACGCTCAAGATCCATGTCATCGAGCATTTGGTTGCGAAATTTCCTCTCATCAATGGCCCCAGCAAAAAGCAAAAGCCGATCAGCCAAGGTACTCTTACCATGATCAATGTGCGCAATGATGGAAAAATTACGGATATTAGACTGGTTCATATCAAATTTGAATGTGTTTCATGATCTCTTCAACGGTTTGTTGGATACTTAAATGTGTTGAATCAATCACAATGGCATCGCCAGCTTTTTTGAGAGGGCCGACTGCACGGGTGAAATCTTTTTGGTCACGATCCTGCATATCTTTTTTTAACTGTCCAGCATCCACTGCTTTCCCTGCTTCTTGGAGTTCCTTAAGTCTTCTTTGTACACGTTCTTCAAAATTTGCATCCATGTAAAATTTAAAATCAGCTTTGGGAAAAACCACTGTACCCTGGTCTCTACCATCAGTCACTATTGAATGTTTCAGGCCAATTTCTTTTTGCCAACCCACCATTAGTTCCCTGACACCTGCTGTCCTGGCAGCATAAAAAGTATTGTTAGTGACCTCCAGGCTTCGAATGTCCAGAGCCACATCCTCGCCATCCAGCCTCACATGCAAAGAACCATCTGGCATTTCTGTAAAATCAATGACCGTGTTTTTGGCCAGATCAGTTAAAATCTTCTCATCATCAAATTTAATCCCTAAACGCAGCGCCTTAAGCGTTAAGGCACGATACATTGCCCCCGTATCCAAATAGGAAATCCCTAGAAGCTTGGCCAAGTGTTTTGCAACAGTACTTTTACCTGCACCTGCAGGCCCATCAAGCGTAATAATCAAATGCTTATGCGTTTCCATGTTGACCTTCAATGCTTTCACGCTTGATTTTAGCAGACTTTAGAATCTCTTCCAGGGATTGCCCATCACGAGATACGATTGCTTTGCGGATAGTAGACAAGATTTTCACTGTTTCATCGATAGATTTAAGAATATTTTTATGATTAGATAAAGCAATATCACTCCATATTTGTGGATCTGAGGCTGCAATACGCGTCGTATCACGCAATCCTTGGGTAGCATACTCTAAAAATGGATCCGGAATGGCTTTCATCAAAGCAAAGGCTGTCAAATGCGGTAGATGGCTGATAAAAGACA
This sequence comes from bacterium, assembly GCA_021783915.1. Lineage (GTDB taxonomy): Bacteria > Omnitrophota > Gorgyraeia > Zapsychrales > Fredricksoniimonadaceae > JACQCF01. The sequence goes on along the minus strand of JAJXTI010000004.1, from coordinate 22,024 downwards.
ACGCCTCATCATGTTCCTGCGGGGTCATCATTTTAACCCGGGCCCCTAATTGAGCCCAAAAATGTTTAATTTTTTCTTTGGCCAAACGGTTAGTTTTGTCGGTAGGGGTCATAATACAGGACGCATTTTCATACAAAGTAGCATCGGCGTACGTAGGCCCTTTTTTTTCTGAACCGATTAAAGGATGGCTCCCGACAAAAAGCGCTGAATGATGGAGTACTTTTTCTGCCCTGTCAACAATCACTGTTTTAGTGCTTCCTAGGTCTGTAATGATACAACCCCTTTGATGTTCTTTACCTAAGAATTCCAAGGTATCCAAAATGGCCTGAATCGGTGTGGCCAAGACAATCAAATCACTTCCATGAAGCCCTTTTTTGATGTCCAAGAAGCTTTCATCAATAGCGCCGATATTCTTGGCTTCTTTCAGGGACGTTTCCTGACGGCCAATACCCACAACTTCTTTTGCCAGGCCATTTTTTTTGATGGCCAGCCCCAAAGAAGCACCCATAAATCCCACACCCACAATTGCTACCCGACGAAACAATTGTTTACGATTAAACATAAATAATCCTCTATAGATCCCGGTCCACTGCTTGAGCCACACGTTTACACGAAGCCATGAGTTCAAAGAACTTATCCGGCATCAATGATTGTGCGCCATCGGACAAAGCCTCCTCTGGGTTTTCATGCACTTCAATCATCAAGCCATCACAACCAGCGGCAACCCCTGCACGGGCGCCTGAAGCAACATACTCCCAACTTCCCGTCCCATGACTTGGATCAACAATCACAGGTAAATGGGTCAATTTCTTAGCTACAGCCACGGCGTTAATATCTAAAGTATTACGTGTGGCGGTTTCAAAGGTCCGGATGCCACGTTCACAAAGCATGACTTCAAAATTACCATTAGCCAATAAGTACTCTGCAGACATTAACCATTCTTTAACAGTCGTTGACATACCACGCTTAAGCATGACCGGCTTCTTGCTGGCCCCTACTTCTTTCAATAACGAAAAATTCTGGACATTGCGTGCTCCAATTTGTAAAACATCAACGTATTGGGCCACCAATTCCACTTGGCGAGTGTCCATGACTTCAGAAATCGTACAGATACCCACTTCTTTACCGACTCGTTGCAGAATTTCTAAACCTTCTTCCCCCAAACCCTGAAAATCATAAGGCGAAGTACGGGGTTTAAATGCCCCTCCACGCAAAATGGTCGCTCCTAAGTTCTTAATCTTCTTGGCAATCGAAAGCATGGAATCATAACTTTCTATTGAACAAGGGCCTGCTATGACGGCAATTTTTTTGCCTCCCACGCTTGTATGGTGGGGCAACTTAATAATAGTGTCTTGTTTTTTAAATTCACGTGAAACAAGCTTGTAAGGCGCTAATACCGAAAGAACCTGCTCAACGCCGGGAAAAACTTCCAAAGGGATCACGCGTAAGGCATCTTCAGAGCCGATAAAACCTATAACTGTCCTCTCTATCCCCCTGGAAATGTTGCTTTTAAGCCCTAATTTAGTCGCACGATCGACGATATGTTGAATTTGGGCCTCGGTCGCGTCCGAGCGTAAGATGACAATCATAAAACCTCCCCTAATACTTTAATAAACCTTTTATTTTCCGATGCTGTTCCTATAGATACACGAATATAATTTGACAATCCCCATGCCGTCATATCACGCACGATGACGCCTCTTTTCAACAAAGCAAATGCCGTTTGATTAGCATTCTTGACCTGAATCAAAATAAAATTCGTAAAACTTGTTTCATGTTTTGATCCCATGGCTTCAAGGCCACGGTACAAATATTGCCGCTGTTGTTGGACTTCTTTAGCAATACGTCGGTAATAGTTTTGGTCCGACAAAGCAGCTGTGGCTGCCACCTGGGCCATAGAGTTTACATTAAAAGGTTCACGTAAACGATTTAAAATGTCCACAACTTCAGGCCGGCCGATACCGTAACCGATGCGCAACCCTGCCAAACCATATATTTTTGAAAATGTCCGCGAGGTCATCAGATTCGGATATTTCCCCATGAGTTTGAGCGTATCCGGATAATCTTGGGCATCAACATATTCAAAATAAGCTTCATCAAAGAATACTAGGGTGTCTTTACTCACCGTCTTCATAAAATCTTCGACTTCTTTGGCATTGATATAAGTACCTGCCGGATTATCCGGATTACCGATAAAAACTATCTTGGTACGTTTGCTTAATTTTGCCTTCATCCTTTGCAAGTCATAACGGAAATTCTTTAAAGGCACCTCATGAATCTTGGCCCCGGCCAGACGTGCGGCAATTTCGTAAATTAAAAATGAAGGTTTGGCGATAATGACTTCATCACCCTTTCCTACAAAAGCCTTGACGGCTAGGATAATAATCTCATCAGAACCATTACCAAAAATTAGCTGATTTTCAGCCACTTTCAAATGCTTGGCCAGAACCTGTCGAAGTACAAAACATCCCCCGTCGGGATAACGATTGATGTTCCCTGCAGTTTTATTAAGCGCAGCAATCACCTTAGGTGAAGGTGGGTATGGGTTCTCATTGGAAGCAAGCTTGATGACACTTTTTAATTTTAACTGCCGCTTGACTTCTTCGATGGGTTTGCCCGGCACGTAAGGCTTGATACCGAAAATATAAGAATTGGCAACCTTCATGATTCAATCACAGGGTAAGACCCCAAAATCTTCATAAACTTACACATGCCTTCTAATTGCTTTAAAGCACGGTTAACATGAGGGTCATCCTGATGCCCTTCGAAATCAACAAAGAAATAGTAATCCCAAGCCTTTTTCTTAGATGGCCTGGACTCTATTTTTGTCAAATTAATCTTATTTTTATAAAAAGGTGTCAGCATCGCATGCAAGGCTCCAACCCTGTCCTTAATAGAAAAAACCAAAGACGTACGGTCTTTACCTGTTGGCGGGACATCGCTGTTAGATAACACTAAGAACCGCGTAATATTCTGTGAACTGTCTTGAATATTTTTCTTTAAAATATGAAGCCCATACAAAGACGCCGCGATTTCTGAGGCAACGCACGCTGCATTTTTCTTTCTTGATGCTATCTGTGCGGCCTTAGTCGTGGAGGCCGTAGCTATGATCTGTACATGCGGCAAATTTTTTAATAACCACTGACGACATTGACCTAAAGGTTGTGGATGTGAGTACACTTGTTTTATGCTATTAAAGGAGCAGTTAGCCATCAAATTCAAAGAAACATCCAATAATATCTGCGAACAGATTTTAAGTTCAGAATCTACCAGAAGGTCTATCGTATATGTAACGACCCCTTCGATTGAATTTTCAATAGGTACGACCCCGTGGTCACAATCCCCGCGTTCAACTTTGCTAAAAATCTCCGAGACATTCTCACAAGAAACATGCTCGACCATAGATCCAAAACGTTTAAGCGCGGCCAAATGCGAGAACGTTGCCTCAGGGCCAAGGTAAGCAATGCGCAAAGGTTTCTCCAAGGCCAGCGATGCAGACATAATTTCGCGGTAGATTGCTTCAAATGCCTCTTGAGTCATGGGACCTTTATTGAGCGTCTTAATACGCTCAAGAACTTGCTTCTCTCGCGCGGGAGCATAAATGGATGCTTTATTTTTAAGCTTCTGCTGGCCAATTCCCAACGTAATTTGGGCCCTTTGATTAAGAAGCTCAACGATCGTGGCATCTAAAACATCTATATTTTTTCTTAACTGTTGTATATCCATATCAATTACTCTAAAGTGTTTTGCTCTGCTGTCTGTGCTTCAATCCTTGACTGTCCGCTAGTTTCCTGACTCACCAATTCCACGCCAGCTTCCGAGAACGACTCTTGTGCAGGCAAGGAAGACTGTGTTCCATCAGCTGATATTATCGTCTCTACTTGGGACAACTGTGGAAGCTGCTCCAGTTTAGGTAAATCTTCCAATGATTTTAAACCAAAATATTCCAAAAAAGCCTTTGTCGTGCCGTATAAAAACGGCCGACCAGGCACCTCTTTACGCCCGACAATTTCAATAAGGCCTTTGTTCAGTAAATGAGCCACGGTCCCGTCACAATTAACTCCACGGATAATTTCCAAATCAGCCCGGCTAACTGGTTGTTTATAGGCAATAATGGCCAAAGATTCTAAAGATGGACGCGATAGTCTTTCTTTGGATTTTGTCTTATAAAACTCACGAATGTATCCGGCCGCGTTGCTGTTAGAAAGCATCTGCCAGCCGCCAGCGATATCGACAATGACCATGCCCGCCTGACGATTGACATAGTCTTCTTGAAGCTGCTGTATCAGTCCCACAATCTCCGCTGGCTTAAGCTCGGGGAAAACAGTCTTAAACTGCTCCAAGGCAATGGGTTTGTCACTGACGAACAATAATGCTTCAATACCGCTTTTGTAAAGTTCTGCTTGTTGATGCATTACCTAAAATAATCCTTTATTTATTCCTCTGATTATAAATTTCGTTTAACAATTCTTCGGAAGTTAAAATTTTGTTATTACGCTCCCGGGCTTTTTTTATCATACTTTCCGCTTCTGTTTTTTTGTACTGCAATTGCAACAAAATGTGCAAAGCTTCTTCTTCAATATCATATAAATTAAAGGGTTGTTCTTTTACCGCTTCAACACGGTCACGCATCAGGGTAAATTTGCCCATTTTCCCCTGCAATTTGGCTACAATTTCTTTGGCTTTTTGTTCACCGATACCGTGCAAAGTCTTTAAATATTTAGTGTCTCCTTGATGGATAGCCTGAGCAATTTCTCCGATGGATTTATTCAGGGCTCTAACAGCTGCCCGTGGGCCGATACCAGAGACTTTAATAAACTCTAAAAAGAAATCCCGCTCAACTTCATTTAAAAAACCCACCAACATCTCATTCGCACTCGAGGGTGATATCTGTAAATAATGATACGTGATTAAGCGTACATTGCCATCGCTATCTTGATTTTCTTGCAACCTCTGCAAAACCGAAACCGGCACAAGCACTTCATAATTTAATGCTCCGGTATCAATAATGACCGCATTTTCTAAACGTTCAACGACTTGACCTTTAATAGAAGCAATCATAGCAATTTAAATTTAAGCATGTGCGCGTGTCCTAAAGCCAACGCTAAGGCATCAGAAGTGTCCAAACTCAATTTTACCGACTCAATATTCAAAAGGCGTTTAACAAACATCTGGACCTGCTCTTTGGTAGCGTTACCGTTTCCGATCAATGCCTGGCGGATACGTTTAACACTTGCTTCGGTCAACTGGACTTTATGCTCATGCGCCAATAAACAAATCACCCCGCGCACATGGCCCAAAAGACAGGCGGTGGTAGGGTGTTTATAGTGAGCGTAAAGTTTTTCGAGCACCAACACATGGGGTTTGTGCGTATCAATAATCTCTGAGAGCAAATGATGGACTTTGGCAATACGGTTTTCAAATAAAGCTTTAGGGTCAGGTTCAATACTTCCCGCGTCGATAATCTTAATGCTTCCCGCTTTGACTACTTCCACAAGCCCAAATCCAGTGGCCCGAAGGCCAGGATCGACGCCTAATATGCGCATAGGTTATTCTTCTTCGGCTATTTTGGCCATATCCTCTTCGGAAATATCAAAATTCGCATGAACATGCTGCACATCTTCATGTTCTTCCAAGGCTTCCATGAGACCCAAAAGATTCTTCACATCATTACCTTCGACCTTGACTGTCGAGGTAGGAAGCATCGTCACCTCTGCGCTGGAAGTTTCAATCTTTTTAGCGGCCAAAGCATTTTTAACCGCCTCAAAAACAACGGGGTCACAAATCACTTCAAAAGTATCCTCATCGGTTTTTACGTCTTCGGCTCCTGCATCCAAAACCGTTTCCATAACAGCGTCTTCACTGGCCTTTGCTTTCTCAATAACAAAATATCCTTTTTTCGTGAACATAAAGGCCGCAGAACCTGCACCGCTCATACTGCCGCCTTTTTTGGTTAAAATATTGCGAATTTCTGCAGTTGTACGGTTTTTATTGTCCGTTAAACCTTCAATGATAATAGCAACTCCCCCAGGACCACGGGCGTCAAACATGACGGATTCAAAAACAATACCAGGTAGTTCTCCTGTTCCTTTTTTTATGGCGTTCTCGACATTACCCTGGGGCATATTGGCTTCACGGGCACGGGTCATGGCTGCACGCAAACGGATATTACTATCCGGGTTGCCACCGCCATCTTTAGCGGCTGCAGTAATTTCCTTAGTAATTTTGGTAAATACAGCCCCACGTTTGGCGTCTTCCGCACCTTTTTTATGTTTAATCTTCGCCCATTTTGAATGACCTGACATTGTAAATAACCTCCTAAAAATAACTGATTGTAAATTCTCCTATGTCAGTTGACACAGGGATCGTCCCGACATTTTGTCGGGATTCGAAAGTCAATAAGCCGAGTTCTGTTCTCCTTGACGGAGGATGGCCATTCGACTAACTTTGTCGCTTACGCGACAAAATCTTGCAGCCTACCCGAGAATCATAACGAGCCGGATCAGCTCTCTTCCCCTATTTGGCATTGCTCCATGCAGAGATTGCCGCGTTTCACTCCCAGTTAAGGGCTTCGTCACTGTGACTCTAATCCTATAATTACCTTCCCCACCCGGGGGTTAGGAAGGTAGTTATGTCCTGCATTACCAGGATGCATTATCCTTTGGAGCTCGGACTTTCCTCCCCAACACCTTTGGCATCAGGGCGGCCATCTTGACTTGTTTTTAAACCCGAACGGGCGAGTTTGTCAGCCTCACCATTTTGTTCACGAGGTACCTGTTTAAATTCGACCCGTTTAAATCCATTGACTAAATGCCCGACTTGTTCGAATAAAGGCTTAATATTCCCATGTTTCACCTTATATTCACCGAGGATTTGTTTATACATCAGTTCAGAATCAGTTTTGACCAACACTTCATCGGCCTTTAGCACCAAGGCTTCCTGAAGCCCCCAGATCAACGCTGTATATTCGGCAATATTATTGGTGGCATCTCCGATAAAACGGGAGATTTCTTTAATTATTTTTCCTTGGCTTTTTATAACCACTCCGATGGCTGCTGGGCCTGGGTTACCTGAACAAGCTCCATCGGTGAATATCTCCAGCTTCATCCTTCGACTTCCTCAAATAGAAATCCAAGAACGTTCAGGATTTCCCGCAGATTAAGACTCCCGTTGGTCACAGATCATCTTCAAGATAAAGGATTCTAGCGCACACATCGCAGGTGATAAATTCATCATGCATTTTAATCTGGTTAATAAGCTGTTCTGTCAAATGCATAAAGCATCCCCCGCATGAACGATTTTTAACGGGAACAATAGCCAATCCTTCCTTGTGCTGCAAAATTCTATCATAGCGGCTTAAAATATCCGGACGAACCTCCGGTGCTATACGGGCACGCTGAGACTCTTTGACTTTGAGCTGATCTGACGAAACCGCCATAATGTCATCTATTTCTTTTTTCTTGAGCTGAAATTCTTTTTCATAATTGGACACAACGGTCTTTTCTGTTTCTATCGCCTTACGTGCCGCATCAATCGTATCAAAACCTAAAAGAATTTTTTCCTCAATTAAAGATTTATCAGCTTTTATATTTTCTATTTCCAACAATTTGGCCTGATATTCTTTATTAGTCTTAAGTTGCGATAATTGTCCATCAGCTTTAACGATGGTATCTTCTTTAGATTTAAGATCCACCTCGTACTCTTTCTGTTTAACTAAAATGACTTTTAATTGGTCTTCTAATTGCTTCAACCTAGCCTTTTTGGCCTCAAAATTCTCTCTGAGTGCCTCAATTTCGTCCGGTTTATCGCACAAATCAGTCTTGAGATGATAAATCTCAATATCTATAGCTTGGAGTTCAACTAATTTCTTAATTTGATCTTTTATCGATGTCATGGTCATATTAATCAATGGACTCAGAAGGACTCGAACCTTCGGCCTTCGCCATGTGAGGGCGACGCTCTAACCAGCTGAGCTATGAGTCCGCAATTTAAGTGGGCCCACCTGGACTCGAACCAGGGACCAAGAGATTATGAGTCTCCTGCTCTAACCGACTGAGCTATGGGCCCAAATTATCTCCATGTATTGCCTAAAGGGCCACAAAGAATTTTAAATATTACCATAATTTATATACTATGGGTAGTAAAATTTCAGGTGGTCTTTGAGGTTTTTGAGGTCAATTTGCCCCGGGGTCGTGGGTTTATGCAAAAAGGTATAAGTGTATAAACTACCTGCTGCCGGAAGGAGCAATCGGGATATCCTTCCAAAGATTCCGATAGAAAGTGTGATTAACGGAGACTTGCGGTGCTGACGCGTAAACTCTATCATACGAAATACATCATCAAAAGAATTAGCTTTAGTTGCGATTTTGATGATATCAGCCCTTGTGCTTAAGGCTTTCTTAAAAATATTCTCCAAATGAAGCGGGGTATGGTTAAAATCATGCACAGATACTATGGTTTTTTTCTTTAAATGGCGAGCCTGTGATAGAGTTTCCTTTAATAGCGGTGAGCTCAATTCGATATCGACCATATCCACTAAGGGCAAAGCCATATGCAAAATCTGACGTTTGTGTTCGTCAGACCAGTCTATAGCGGCGCCTTCTTTCTTTTGATTACGTACAGTCAACAGTAAAGGCAGTTTCAATTTACGACGGTTGAAAATCTGTTTACGAATGTGTTCTAAACGCCATTTCTTAAACAAATCCACTCTCAACTCAAGCAAATCAACATGGGAAGACTTGATTTGCGTATTAGTTTCCCGATCCGTAATGACTAAAGCGATTTTTGGTTTCATAGTGATTGATATAAGATACCTTGACTGAAAGAATTTCGCAACTGGTTTAATGAAGGCCCGCTCATCAAGGAGCGAGGCTACCATATATAGGGGAGAGAGACAATGACGAGGTGTATTTTTGGTAACCAGGTTGTCCTTGATGAAGAACCCACGGCTTTGCTCAAGCTTCGCCTAACCAGGCATAGTCAAGACGAAATGCTTTGACAATGCCTGAGACCCCATCTCACGATGGGTTTACCTTTTTCGTTCTTACTTACATTCTAAAGAGCTTTGATGTTATCCAGATAAGAGTATATACGACATTTTTTTGGTTTTCAAGACAACGCTTTCAATAAAGTTTTTATCGAAATACTTATTCAAACGTATTCTGGGCCATTGTCATACAAGCCCTCATTTTTGCTTGCGGCCACCAGACACCGATGATTATCCCCTATTATTTTAGTATCGAGATCATCTCAAGCATCATGTATATCCGCTTCGGTTCCATTTATCCTTCCATTATGATGCATGTTTTCCTGAATTTATTTTGTCTGATGGCGAAATTCCTTTCAGTACGTTAAACTCTCCCTTGCCCAGTATAGTCCTTCGTCACATCTATAGCTGAAACGGTTTTCAGGTGTCTTGCCCATCTCATTGGGAAAAACAGGCCTGTTTTCTTAAAACTTGTCGCGTAGATATGATGCAGTGAGTCTGTCGAAGCGGCCTTCTGACTAAACCAGGTATGGTCTAACTCCGTTGGTTCATCCGCCCCAATGTAACGCCATCTGCCATCCCACACTTCCACCCATGTATGATTGCCGCTTCCATCGGCCCATAAAGCAATACCGGCCAACCGGGCCGGAATCCCCACGGAACGTAAAGCATCTATTAACAAGACCGACAGCCCTGTGCAAGAGGCATAATGTGCCTGTATCGATTCATAGGGGCTTTGGTCGGGCTTAGGACGTTTGGTCGCGTTATAAGACACTTGTAAATTATCAAATACATATTTGTTTAGTACCTTCACCGCTTGGTCTATGCCTTGGCTTCCATGGGCGATTTTAATGAACCTCTGATGAAAATCCACGCGCCAGTTATCTCGGCGCTCATTGATGCTTGCATAAGGTAGAACGTCATTAAGGAAAATTTCTTTGGGAATATTTTTACCCCAGGGAACTTCGTTCAAACTCTGATAAGCTAATTGAACATTCTCAACTAAAAAATCAGCCTTTAATTCGCGCAAATCTTTTGGGGGCATATTGGCCATCAAAAATGCCATCCCCTCGCGTTCTTGGGGACTCACATTCTGGATAGCCAGCATAAGTTGCCAAATATTTCTCCATGATTTTTTAAAAGAAAGCAGGACGCCTTTCCGGTATTCAATGGGGACTAACTGAACAATATCCTTAGTTTGGTCAACGCGTGGCAGGGCCAATTCTTGATTGGCCAATACTAAATGGCCATCGACAAAAAATAAAAAAAACAAAAAAAGACTGATATTGGTTAGAAATTTCATAAAGGTATTTAAAAATGATAAATATCTACTTCTTAAGATTCCTTAATTGCTTCTTATAATCCCAATTCTTCGGTTTGGACTTCAATATGAACCATTGCGTACCTTCTTCAATCCAACGTTGACGGAATTTACTAAAATATTCCTCGGTGTTTCCCCCATCAAAGCCAAATTCAAACCCGCAGCAAGGACAAACTTCATAAGAGGGTTCATTGCCATGCCCATAAGGAGGTTCTTTAAGTCCATGAAAACCACAAACCGGGCATAAATATTTCTTATTCATTGCCTCATCCAATATTTCTGGTTAGCTTTAAAATATGTGCGAATTTTTCCTGTTTTTGTCATGACTGCGAACTCACCCGTGCTGGGCCTATAATGTTCCACATCTCCATCAGGCCTGATTTTCTCCCAGACATCTTCTCCCGGTGACGCGTTTAAAAGAGCCTGCGCCTGTAGTAAATAATCTTCTTGAGTGATATCGCCAAACTGATATCCATGTTTTATATAATGTGCCTCTAATTGACCGGAAGCAAATCTGCCTGCTTTAACACCCGCAATAATTTGCGTTTGGTTGGTGGAAGGAACAGGGGGCGCAGAGTCCTGTTTAGAGCATGACAGTATAAATGTACCTGCAACGACAAAGAAAAAGCAACTGAATATAAACCTTAATTTTTGAACTCTAGCGGGAGAAAACAAAGTATTAAAAACCTTCATTCTGTTTTAGGAAAATAAAATGAAACACGGTTTCGTCCAGCCTTCTTGGACTGATAAAGGGATTCGTCCGCTTGTTTGATAAGGATTTCTTTACTGGATTCTGCTTGAAATTGTGCCACACCGACACTAATGGAAATCATCTCCTCTTTTAAAAATTCTTTGGCCACCAATTCACGTATTTTTTCCGCGGCAGAGACAGCCTGTTTCCCATCTGTTTGTGGAAAAATAATCGCGAATTCATCACCTCCATAGCGGCAGATAAATTCTGTGGAGCGTAAATTAATTCTGAATATCTCCGCCAGCCTGCTTAAAAGCTTATCCCCCTCGGGATGGCCATGAGTATCATTATATGTTTTAAAATTATCCACATCAATCATCATTAAGCTCAAAAGCGATCCATAACGCTTAGCACGCTCGGTTTCTTCTTCTATTTTCTGAAGAAAACTACGATAGTTGAACAAACCAGTCATGAAATCTGTCAGCGAAAGATGCTCAAAAGTAGTTAACGCCTTGGTTTTATTGATACTAACGGCGGCTTGCTGTGCAATCGTTTCCAGGACTTTCAAATCCATCCTATTAAAAGGCCCTTCCTTTTCCGAAACATTGAGAACCCCCGTCAACTTCTGATTATAAAAAAGTGGAACGCTCATAAAAGAATGCTGAGTATAAATCTTTTTATTGTGCCGCTTAAACAAATCGTTTTCTTCAATATCTTCAATCAACATCGCTTTATTTTGTAGGGCAATGATCCCAGCGATCGGTTCCCCGATGCGAACCCTGGCTTTAGGAAGAATCTCATCCAATAAACCGCAAGAAGCATTGACGTATAGTTCATTGGATGCGGCATCAACAAACATGAGCGAGCAACGCTTCGCATCAAGAATTTCTGCTGTTTGGTGGACAATAAACTTGGTAAGTTCTTCAATCTGGAAAATATCACCCAGGGTGTTGCAAAAACTCAAAATCTGCTCAAGTTTCTTGTTTTTAATCAATAAATCTTCTTCCAACTTACGCTGGTCTGAGATGTCTACCATGGAACCATAAATTCCGATTCTCTCCCCCTGATCAGTGTAGATTTGGTTGGCAGTGATCAATAAATGAGTGTTATACCCGCATATAATTTCAAAGTCCCTGACTACCCCCAGACTATCGAATTCGGCAAAGAATTGATCCCGTCGATGATGGTCAAAAAAACAAAGGTTTCCCCATTCTTTACCTAACGCTTCCGAACAGCTTTGTAATTCAAACATATCGGCAAAGGCCCTATTGACATAAAAAAGTTTCCCCAGCGTATCCGCCATAAAAATCCCTACTTTAATATCTTCCACTAATTTTCGGAATATCTTATGTGATTCCGGATTAAGAAAATTTAAATCCTTATGTCTTGCGTAATAAAAATCCATTTACTTATTCCCGTCTTATGTTCAGACAAAAAAAGCCATTGGATCTTTCCCAATGGCTTTTTTTGTCTTCATATTTTATCCCTACCTTAGATAATCACATCAGCATCTTTGGCGGCCATATCCAAGAAAGACTTAATGCGACGCGACCTTGTAGGATGACGCAACTTTCGAAGAGCCTTAGATTCAATCTGACGTACACGTTCACGGGTGACGTTAAATTCAGCCCCAACTTCTTCAAGAGTGCGGCCTGTGCCGTCATGAATCCCAAAACGCAATTCCAAAATCTTACGTTCACGTTCATCCAAAGTTTGCAGAACGGATGTAATTTCATCTTTTAGCATTGAATGCAATGTGGCATTGGCCGGAGACACTGCCTTTTTGTCTTCAATAAAATCACCAAAATGCGTGTCCCCTTCATCTCCTATCGGGGTCTGTAAAGAAATAGGCACCTGGGAAATTTTTAAAATCTCTTTGACCTTAGTAATAGGCATACGCATTTCTTTAGCGATTTCCTGAGCAGAAGGTTCCCTGCCATACTCCTGCACGAACACGCGCGAGACACGGATAATTTTATTAATTGTCTCTGTCATATGAACAGGTATACGGATGGTCCTGGCCTGGTCGGCAATAGAACGGGTAATGGCTTGACGAATCCACCAGGTGGCGTATGTCGAGAATTTATACCCACGCTTATATTCAAACTTTTCTACTGCGCGGATTAAACCCATATTACCCTCCTGAATCAAGTCCAGGAACGAGAGCCCACGGTTGATGTACTTTTTGGCGATAGAAACCACTAAACGCAAGTTGGCCTCAACCAAAAGTTTTTTGGCCTTGTTAAAACGCGACTGACGGGTTTTGATTTCGCGCAACTGATTTTTAACCCGATCAACTGGTTCCCCCAATTCTTTTAAAAGCGCAAGCTTTTGCTTTTTAAATTCCGGCGCATTAAGTGCGTTTTTCTTGGCCTTTAAAATGCGATCAATGCGTTCAATGTTCTCAATAATTTCGGTGATTTTCACGACAATCTCTTCGTTGACTGTCGACGTCAATTTAAATTCAGCAATAGATTTAGCAGAAATATCCGAACCCACACGGGTATGACGCACGCGCTCTAAAATCTTAGCCAAATCTTTGACCAAGCGGCCACGACGTTCCAACTCGTCTTTAATCACGTCTTCAGCGTTAATTTCTTCGCGCAAGACAGCATTGATCATGGCAATAGCTTCTTTGCGTGCGAAATACGTCTTGAACAATGCCTCCGCAAATTTCATTTCCGCCTCTTCGATACGCTTGGCCAAAGAAATTTCTTCCTCGCGTGTCAAAAGTGGAATGGAACCCATCTGTTTCAAATACATCTTCACAGGGTCATCAAGCGGAATAAATTTATCGGAATAAACATCTTCCTCTTTATTTTCTTCCCTTACGCGGCGCACCTGCTGCTCACGGCTTTCTTCATTATTAGTTTCTTCCGTCACAGGAGCCTCTTCATCGGAATCGACGACTTTAATTTCCTGGCCATCCAAAATATCAAAAACTTGGTCTATGTCATCGGAAGAGTCAATCGCATCAGAAAGAGTTTCGTTAACCTCATCGTAGGTTAAAAATCCCTTCTTTTTACCCAAGGACACCAATTTATCCAAATCGCCTTGTATGTCTCTGTCTTTAACTTGTTCTGCCATGTTAAACCTCTGTTTAGTTAAACTACGTTTTTATAAGTTCTTGAAATTTGGCCCGCAATTCTTCAACTGTTACCGCATCTCCACAGTTTTCTGCCTCTTTGATTTTGTCCATGAGTTCTTTTTTTTGTATTTTAAGGCGCTCTTTATGAATACGTCCGATACAGTCATGAAAAAGACGTTGAGGCTCTTTAATACGAGCATTAGCATCAGTTAATAATTTGGCAATGAAACTTTGTGCCGCTTCCTGGGGAAACTGGGACAAAAGTCGGGACGTCTCCCATTCAAGATTCTCTTGAGTCATTTGCCAAATCTTTTGAACAATATCCCTCACCAGACCTTCGGTAAAATCAATTGGGCTAATAAGTTCTCGAGCTTTTTGGGCCCAATTGTGATCTTCCAAAAACAACGTAATTAAAAGTTCCTCATACGATTTGGGAGCTTCGCTTACCTTGGCTGCTGTCTGTTTAATGACAGGCTTGGGCTTTGAAGAGTTTTGATTTTGGGCCTGCTTAGTGATGATTTCCTCAGGCACATTTAATTGTTTGGCCAAAAGACGCATCAATTCAAACTTAGTCACCTCAGATTTAAAGCGGACAATCGTTGTAAGCATTTCCTGGCAAATTTTAGTTTTACCATCAATCGACTTTGGATCGAATTGGCCACAAAGCCAGTTGAATTTATAGTCAAACAACGTTTGCGCCCGTTTTAACCGCTCGTTAAAAGCGTCTAGACCAAAGGAACGGATAAATGAATCCGGATCTTGATCTTGAACCAAAGTAACCACTTTTACATTCATCCCTTCATCAATAAGTAGATCAAGCGAGCGTATGATAGCAGCTTGACCTGCGGGGTCTGTATCAAAGAGCATAATCACATTGGAACTGTAACGGCGAATTAGTCTTATTTGGTCGACGGTCAAGGCCGTACCAAGGGAAGCCGCTATATTCTTAACTCCATGAACGAAGGGCATGATCATGTCCATATACCCTTCGACAATTACGATGTGATCGAGTTCTCCAACGGACGTTTTGGTCAAATTCAGACCAAATAAATGCCGACCTTTTGTATATACTGGTGTCTCGGGAGAGTTGATATATTTAGCCCCTTCGCTTGTCGATAAAGCACGAGCCCCGAAAGCGACCGGGCGATTATTAATGTCAAAAATCGGAAAAATAATGCGGCCACGAAACCTGTCGTAATAGCCGCCTTTTTCACGGGGGATAACTAAACCCGCCTGATGCATAACTTCTAATGAAATACCTTTATGTTTTAAAACTCCTATGAGCGCTTCCCATTCATCAGGGGCATACCCTAAACGAAACTTTCTGACTATTTCCAAATCAACTGAACGGCCTTTAAGATAATCTCGAGCTGCTTTAACCGTTTCTTCACGGTTCGTTAAAAGTATCTCATGAAAAAATTGGGAAGCCCATTCGTTAATTTTACAAATCTCTTCCCTAAGTTGCTTGGATGGGCTTGAGCTAGTCTGCTGATCCTCGGGGATATCAATTCCCGCCTGTTCTGCCAAGAAACGAACCGCTTGAGGGAATTCCAAACGCTCCTGACGCATGATAAATCCAACCACATTACCGCCAGCCCCACAGCCGAAACAATGAAAAATCTGCTTATCAGGATTGATTACGAATGATGGCGTTTTCTCATGATGAAATGGACAAAGAGCTTTAAAATTGCTTCCGTATTTCTTGAGTGCTGCGTAACGGCCAATCACACTGATGATATCGCTTCGGTCAATAATCCCTCGAATAATATCTTCTGCGATTAACCCCACGTACTAAACTCCCCCACTCCGTTTCTGACGGGAACTTACAAACCCTTCAAACGCTAAAACGATCTTCGACCAATGCTATTACGCGAGATCACATTGAAAACATCTTCGTTAAACTTCTCTTTTGTAAAAATTTTACCTATAAAATGATGATAAACAAAACTGTATGTATCAGGGGCCGCTTTTAGCGCTACTTTTTGTGAAACGGACGTCAAGGCCTGTCTTTGTAGCCATTCAACGTGTGTCAGCAAAATCGTATACATAATAAGGCTTGCTAAAAATAAAGCCCTGATTACTGCAAAAAGTCCAGCTCCCCATTGGTTAAGCCCTGCGTGGGTACTTTCAAATTTAAACAATACAAAAAAACCATCACGTAAAAACTTAATTACAAGAACCATTAAACAAACTAATAAAACAAAAAACAAAAATTCCAAGAAATCAATCGACCAATTGGTCTTTTTGGTGACGAAAATGGCCAAGGATGCATAATAATGCAAACCTACGAAGACCGCACAAAATACCCCTAAAAGCTTGAAAAGCTCTGTCACAAAACCGGTTTTGACTCCGATAAAAACAATTCGGATGAACAAAACCAACATCGCTACATCAACCCAGTTAATAGTTGCAAGAATATGTGTAAATGTGTTCATTTCTGGGAACTTGAATGAAGTATAACATGCTACCTGGAGAGTGTCAAGGAACCGCTCCCCGCATTATTAAGGTTTTTAAAAGACTTTATCTTACTGATAAGTATAGAGTTATAGCATAAGAACTTAAAAAAAGATAGCATTTTCTTTTAATGCTTTTTCTAGGGACTTATGCAACAACTGCGGTTTCCATAGGCTCAGGAGCTTTAGAAGGAGGCATCGGGGCTTGATATTCGTTGAATTTGACCGATACGATACGAGAAACACCACGCTCCTGCATGGTTACCCCATACATGATATCAGCAATCGCCATAGTTTTTTTATTGTGGGTAATAACTACAAACTGGGCAACTTTAGCAAATGTTTTTAAAAGGTTAGCAAAACGACCGACATTGCTTTCATCCAAGGCCGCATCAATCTCGTCCAATACGCAAAATGGTGAAGGATTGACCTTAAATACACCAAAGATAAGGGCTATGGCCGTCAAAGTTTTTTCTCCACCGGAAAGGAGGCTGATATTTTGAAGTTTCTTGCCCGGTGGACGGGCAACAATATCAATACCACTTTCCAAGGCATTTTCAGGATCCAAAAGAACCAGTTGGGCCTCCCCGCCGCCAAAAAGCATACGAAAATAGACTTGAAACTCCTCATTGACCTTGGTAAATGTGTCCGTAAACATCTGTCGGGTCGTACGGTTAATTTTTTGGATGGTTGACATTAATTGCTCACGGGCAGTCAAAAGATCACTTTGTTGTTTGGTCAAAAATTCAAAACGATTCTTTAGTTCATCAAATTCTTCGATAGCTACCAAGTTAACTACCCCATAGGATTCACAACGCTTCTTTAAACGTTCAATTTCAGTGACTAACTCTTCATAGTTGACCTGGGGCAGCGTTTGATCAGATACCTGCCCCTCACCCCGTTTAGATACAATTGGCGGCACTTGCATTTGAGGTGTTACTTGAGGTGGTATGCTTTGAGCTTGCCACTGATCCCAATCAATTTTATAGGTTTGCAAAAGACGTTCTTTTAGGGAACGCTGATTAAACTGCAGTTCTTGCTGCCGCATTTGTAAATTGTGAAGATCTGTTTTAGATTGAATAATTTCATCCTCAATAGCTTTAGCATTATGACGAATACCGGACAAACGTTGCGACATTTCTGCCTTCTGAGCCAAAGACTGGTTAAGTTCGGAGGTTAACCCTTTTTTCTTGGTTTTCAAATGTTCTATAGCTATATGCAGATTGGCAATGTCCTCATTGATTTTGATCTTTTTCGAAGCAGATTCCTGTATCTCATGGTCAAAACGGCTAATATCAGATAAATCATGCTCCAAATTCTGGGCGTGAAGATTCAAATTCTCTTGAGCATTTTGCTGTTGGTTCCGTACAGTATTAAGCTGCGACTCGAGTTGCACGATGATGACATTCCAATCTTCACGCTCTTGATGTTTACGGGCAATATCTTCTTGTTTAACTTTGATCTCTTCCTGGATAAGAACAATTTGGCCGCTAATATTGCGTAATTGCACAGACAATTGGGCCTCTTGGGCTTTCAAATCTGCAAGGGCAGATTCAATTTGAGAAAATTCCGTACTGATTAAATCTAATTCTCCAACGATCTTATCGGATTCCAATTCAATATCATTTTTCTGGGATTCTAAAATAGAAAATTTCTTCTCTTGTTGTTGTATGTCCTTTAAAATCGTATCAATAATGGCATTAAGCCCATTAATACTGCGATTAAGGCCGTCCTTTTGACCGTTTTGAGCGACCAATTCAGTATCCGTCGCCGCTATACGGTCATCCATATAGGCCAAGTCTAATTCTACATATTTAGTTTCATAAATAATCTCATAGCCTCCGGAAACCTCCTGAATACTTTTGATTTTACCGATAATACCCGTTTGATGTTCCCAAGGTTTAACAGCTACGATAAAACGTCCCTCAACTACAGGGTCAGGGTTATCCTGGTACTGATGCTGCATTTTGGTGATAAAATCTTTTTGTGACAATAAAAACACTCTGGACTTCTCAAGCTCGTCAATCTTTGACTTGCAAGTGGACAATTGGCTCTTTAAATTTACTTCAGTCTGACGATGGCGCTCCAGTGAGGTCTTTTGCTCTTCTAACTGAATCCCCACTACAGCAATAGCGGAGCCTATGGCTTCAAACTTCTCATTCACTGCGGATTTCTCTTGTACGACTTTACTGTTTTCTTGCTCCAGACGGATTTTACGTGCGTTTTGCTCCATAGCACGTTTCATGTTTTCAGTTAATTGATTTTTAAAGCGTACTTCCTGGGCGTTAAGGGCAAAAGTCTTTTCCTCACTGACCTTTATAGCGGCATTGGCTTCCTCAATAAGTATCATCAAAGCATTCAATCCGCGACGTTTTTCTTCCAATTGATTGGCAGAAACGCTTAAAGATTCAACAAACTGAGCCAATTGAATTTTAATTTCTTCAATCTTACCCTGATGGCTTGCGCACCGCTGTAAGATCTCTCTTTTTTCAGCTTCCAGACGAACGATGGTCTGGTCAAAATTTTGAAGGCGCTCTTCATTAAAACCGATTTGACGGACATTGACCTCAATATCATTATCCAAACGGATTTGATCAGCTTTTAAACTACTGATTCTTTCATCAAGCTCTTCGATAAGTGCTGTTTCATGCTCAATGAGTTGATTAAATTCTTCTAATTGGCGTAAAGCACCCTGTTCTTTGTTTTGAAAATTCTCTAAGGCGACGGTAATCGTTTCAAATTCCCCAGTAAAAATAGCTATTTGATGAGCGGCCATGATAAGCTCAAAATTCTTTAACTGTTCAAACTCTTCCTTGTAACGTTGCGCCTTTTTGGCTTGACGCTCGATTGTTGCGATTTGACGTTTAACTTCAACCACAATATCATTTAACCGCACCAGATTATCTTCAGTCTCTTTTAATTTGCTTAAAGCTTCTTTTTTCTTGGCCTTGTATTTGGTAATTCCAGCAGCTTCATCAAAAATCTGACGGCGGTCATCGGGTTTAGCAGAAACGACTAGATCGACTTTGCCTTGTTGGATAAGCGAATAGGCCTCTGCACCGACACCTGTCCCTAAAAACATTTCCACAATATCACGAAGACGGCAGACATTTTTATTAATGAGATATTCGCTCTCCCCAGAGCGAAACAAACGGCGAGTGATAATCACTTCTTCATGATCAACGGGAAGAATTTTAGATTCGTTGGAAAAAACTAAAGAAACTTCCGAAAAACCAAGGGCCGGTCTTTTATCTGTGCCGTTAAAAATAACGTCTTCCATCGACGACCCACGTAGTTCTTTACTGCTTTGCTCGCCTAAAACCCAACGGACAGCATCGAACACATTGCTCTTGCCGCAACCATTGGGGCCGACGATGACAGAAGTCCCTTTTTGAAAATCAAGGACAGTCTTTTCCGCGAAAGATTTAAAACCAAAAATTTCGAGACGTTTAAGATACACAATCTTCCTCCATTAAGAATTTAACATCGCAATACAAAGCTGCAGGTCATGCACCTATTAACATCATCAATGTATTAATTTTTCGACGGAGTGTCAACGAGGAATTCAAAAATCTTGACCACTCGGAAAATTCTTAGATTGCCAGCACCGAGGGCCATTCTAAAGATCTCTTTGGTAAGCATTACTTCATAAATTTCCACACCCTCACGGACGTGGTATTTTATAGTTCTCACAAGTCAAGCTTCACTTGTCCTTGGCCTTCTTTCCCTATGGCACCGAATATACGCTGCGATCACTTGTTCGTTGACTCCAACCGTTGAGACAAAATACCCGACACTCCACATCTCAGCCTTCTTTGGATACAGTTTCTTCAAAAACAGGTACTTCTGACCGCGCTGTATTCGATTTCAACACATTCACCACCCAGCTTATCGCCATCTTCGGGGGGAGTCTCATCAACAGGTGAATGTGGTCTTCATCGCAATTCGCTTCTTTGATCACTATATCCGGATACACTCGCGTGATTCCCAGGCACATTTTCTTCAAATACTCCCCCATACTTTTGCGAAAAATATTTCTCCGGTATCGGGCACACAACACAATATGATAATGCGAATGGTAGACGGCCTGACCTTGTTTGCGCTATTTCATCCGCATACTTTATCACACGCTCAACCCTCAACCAAGGAATCGCTTCATCCCCGAGCTTACGCCAAGGTTTTTTTCGCGACAATAAAAAAGGCCTAACCCCGCTATAAGCAGGACTAGGCCTTCTTTCTACTACAACTTATATTTTTACTACGTTTTGAGCTTGTTCCCCTTTAGGGCCAGTTGTGATATCAAACTCAACCTTTTGACCTTCACTCAATGATTTGTATCCTTCACCTTGAATTGCGCTGTGATGGACAAATACATCTTTACCTGACTCAGGAGTAATGAAGCCAAAACCTTTTTGGTCACTAAACCATTTTACAGTTCCTTTAGCCATTACTTTACTACCTCCTTTTTCTAAACATTCGAGTAAATAACGGCTAAAACAGAACGTAAAAAAACCGCCAGGCGACCTTGCACCTTGCGGTTCTAAGATTCTTTCCCTTATTTACTTCTTAATTAGTATGAACGATAGCTCTGTTTTTGTCAAATGAATTCTACTTCAAAGAAGCGGAACTGGTCTCTATCGAAGGTATTGGCACCTGAGGATCGACGTCGGCATTATAATCCACACCGGCAAGACCAAAACCGAAAAGCTTCAAAAAATCAGAATTATAGCCTTTGACATCCGAAACTTTCAGAATATCTTCATCACTGATGGTCGTCCATATTTTAGCCACTTCTTCCTGCACATCAGAACGCATTTCCCAATCGTCTATACGTATACGGCCTTTTTCATCAACGGGAATTTGATTAAACGGACGGTTATTATACAAACGGTCTGCAAACAAACGATAAATTTGATGGATACAATCTTCATGCAACCCTTTCTCCTTCATGACCTTCATCAAGATCACAAAATATAAAGGAATAAAAGGAATCGCCGAAGAGCTTTGCGTCACTAAGGCTTTATTGACCGAAACAAAGGCACGCCCGTTTTGCTTTTTCATAAACTCATCAAGCACGTGGGCCGTTGCCTCTAAATGATCTTTAGCCGCACCTATAGTACCATTGCGATAAACTGGGGTCGTCACATCCGGACCTATATAGGAATAGGCTATGGTCACCGCTTTAGATGCCAATAAATTCTGACTGGATAAAGCCTCAATCCATAACTGCCAATCTTCCCCACCCATGACTCTTATGGTATCTTGGACTTCCTGCTCAGTGGCTGTTTCAAGGGTTATGGTCGTTACTTTATTGGATTCAAAATCAATACTCTTATTTGTATACGCCGCACCCTTAGGTTTAAGTACACTTTTATAAAGTTGACCGGTTTTGGGATCCGTACGTCTGGGAGAAGCCAAAGAATAAATCACACAATCTGCCTGGCCCCAGTCTTTTCTGATGGCCTCGCAAACCTGTTGTCTCATT
>JAJXTI010000059.1 GCA_021783915.1 bacterium | reverse complement strand
ATCTAAGATTTCCAATTTAAAAACATGGTTTTTGTTGTGGATCCTAGCTGTAGGCATCAGCTGTTATGTACGTCTTTATCCTCTTCGGGCGCACATATGGGATCCAACTTATGATCAGGCCTCCCTTTTTGTCGTCTACAATATCAAAAAAAATTTTTTGGAACAAATTCATAACCAAGCCCCCCAGATACCTCTTAATATTGCCGAGCGTATGGCTGAAGAAAAGCTCAACGAAACCCTGCGTAAAGAATCCTCCAAGGTACGAGAGGCCATTGAAAAAGTCAACCGACAAATGTTTCTGGCCTCACATAAACCTGCCAATATTTATCTTTTGGAATCCGACCCGTTTTATTTCTATTACCTGACCCAGAATATCGTTAAACACGGCCGTATGGCTGATATTGTCAAGGGCAGCAAATATTTTGATCCCCTCATGAACGCCCCTTTCGGTTTTTGGCAACCGATGACCTATCACCCTTATGTGGGGTTTGTAATCTATAAAATTCTTAAATTCTTTAATCCCCACATCCCCCTCATGGCGGCCGTTGCCTATACACCACTGGTTATAATTACCTTCATGTTGGTGGCTTTCTTTTTAGCTTGTAAAACCCTTGAAGTTTCCGCCCCTGCGTCGTTTGTCGCTAGTCTTTTCTATGTTCTGGCCCCCGTCATTCTCAAAAGATCTTCCTTAGGATGGTACCGTACAGACCCTTATAATCTTTTTTTCACCTTACTGCTTTTGGCGATCTTATTTAAAGCGATCACCCGTTTGGACTCCAAAAGTCTTTGGAAATATACCCTACTTTTTGCCCTGACCATTACCGGTTTTGCCGCCATATGGCAAGGGTGGGGATTTATGCTGGCCGTGGCCATGGCCATCCTTGGAATTTGCGTGGGCTATTCGTTATTCAACAAAGATATCCCCTCCCTCCGGCGTTATGTTCTTCTTGGGGTCGCCATCATTAGCGCGACTATCATAGGCATTAGCCTGCTGTTTAGCTTGAGAGATTTTTTTACACTTTTAAAAGAAGGTTTCGGAGAACTCCTAAAGTTTACTGTTAAGAAATTCGGCCTCTGGCCGAATTTATTTATGGAGGTCGGGGAACTTAAAAAATCCTCCACGCAAGATTTTATATCCGATAGCGGAGGGCTTTTCTTCTTGTTGAGCGGTGTGGGCAGCTTCTGTTATGCCCTATGGCAAACTTTCAAAAGAAAACAAAAGGACTATACCCTTCGAATCCTCGGTTTAAGCACATTTTTTGTTATTTGTACCTGCATGACTGTCGCGGCTGAACGCTTTTCCATTTTTGCCCTCATTGGTTTGTCGCTATTTTTAGCCTTGGGCCTTGAAGCTCTTTTTAAAAAACTTTCTTCTCTAAAGATCCCCCGGCTGCACATCATTGCCGCCATCCTGTTGTCTGCATTTGTTGTCATCAATGCCCAAAAGAATATTCGCACGGTCCTGACCCCCATTTTTAATTCCGCCTGGGAAAAAGCCTTGGTGGCCATTAAAAATAAGACCCCCAAAGACAGTATCATCAACACATGGTGGCCCCCGGGTCATTTCATTAAAGGCATTGCCCATCGACGGGTCATGTTTGATGGAGCCACCTTGAGCCAAGGCGCCACTGGCTATTGGATGGCCAACATCCTTTTAAGTGATGATGAAGACCAAGCCGCTGGCCTGCTTCGTATGCTTAATGTCAGCGGCAATGAGGGAGTCGATTTCCTGACAGCCAAAGGCCTGAAAACTTCCCAGGCGGTGGCTTTATTGACAACAATTGCCTCAAAAACGAATGCGCAGGCACGGCCTTTCATTCAAGCCGTGTTAAATAATAATGAAGATGCCCAAACCCTCCTGCCCCTTATCCGCGGAGGTTTTCCCCATAGTTACGTCCTTCTTTATAATGAACTCGTGGATGAAAATCTTGGGCTTGCTTTTATGGGGCACTGGAACATCCAGCGGGTGGAGGAACTTAATGAAAACCCGGCATTATTGTCTTCTGTGCCCGCCCGCAACAGTGCCGCCTACATTGACTTCTTGTGGAGTATCGCTGGCGGGCAGACCCATTACAGCCCTCCCTTACAATTACTAAACCAAGATGATAAAAATATGTATTTTACCGAAGGCCTGGTCATTGATAAGTCCACCATGAAAGCGGCCATCAAGTCCGTGACCTATGGCCAAGGCACGCTGCTAAGCACGGTATATCTTGATGAAGGAAAGATCATAGAAAAGGTCAATTATGACGCTAATCTAAAATATTCTGTTGTCTTATACTATCAAGACAACCAACCTACGGCCCGCTTAATGGACAGAAGCCTAGCCAATTCTCTTTTAATAAAATTGTTCTTTTTCAATGCGGCGGGATTAGAACATTTTAAACCGCTGACATCATCCAGTGATCCTACTGGGAGGACGCAAATCAAGGTCTTCAAAGTACGGTGGAATTAGGGATGATTTTATTTTCTTGCAAAAGCCACACAAATTCATTCGCCTCTTGAAGCCATTGCAAGCGATGGACATATGTTGTCTTTTTTACATAGAGTTCCAAGTGCTCATAAACTTCATATTTCCTCTATTTATTGGACCGATTTGTTTTCATATTTCTTGAATATGTTTGATTGCGGTTAATTGGGTAATATCATCCAAATCTTTATTTCGGCCTGCCTGTTTCTTGAGCTTAAGCAAATTGTTTAAATCAACATTACTTTGGGACACTTCAAGAGGCAAAAGATGTCGCTGAACAGTGGCGTATTAATTAATGGGTTAATCTCTACTATAAAGTATGTAGTGAAAATGGAAGGTTTCAAGGCCTAGGAAAGAATTCTGGAAAGCGTTTACTAAGAAAATTAAAACTTAAAATATTGATCTAGACCTTCCTACCTCCGGGGGTTAGGAAGGTCTAGATACTGGTCTAAACTCAATTTCTTGGCTTTAAAAGGGTGCCTCATAAGCCAAAAAATAGACAGAAGCATAAGGCTGTCAAAAACGATGATGTGTTGTACAGGGATATGGATAGCACTACCAAAACAACCGCACTGGTCAAGGGGCAAATGCCTCAATAAAGCCTGTCCCACAATAACAATAAAACAAGTAAAAAGAAGCAAGGCTCCTTTTAACGACCAATTAAACCACAATCCTAAAATGACAAAAATCCCCACCATAAGTTCTACCCAAGGAACACAGATAGCCACAAATTTCTCCAACCAATCTGGGAACATTTGATAGGCTTGAATCACATACAGAAAATTCTGATAGGGGCTTATGATTTTATCAAAGCCTGAAACTAAAAGTACTAGACCGATAAAAATACGAAGAATGACAAGCATATTTATTTAGAAATTTTAGGGAAGTATTTGTTAAGCTCTTCTTCTAAAGATTTTGTACCTACTACCATTTGATCGTTAATAAAATAAGTCGGCGTGGATTGTACGCCCAATGATCGCCCTAAAGCTTTTTCGGACATGATGGTCGTTGTCACGTCTTCCGAGGAAAGACAGGACTTTAATTTATTCATGTCCACTCCCGCCCCTTTGGCCATCTCATCAAAGACCCCATCCGCATTGATCAATGGGCTCCATTGAGACTGTTGGGGCATTAACATATCAAAAAACGGCCAGAATTTTCCCTGACGGGCAACGCATTCAGCGTAAGAGGCCACCTGCAAAGCATGGTGATGAATGTTCATTAAAGGGTAATACTTGACCTGGACGCGTATATCATCGGGATACCGGTCTGTATATTCTTTTAATTGCTTAGCCCCATAAGCGCAGGCGGGGCATTCAAAATCGATAAATTCAACAATGTTCACCTTGGCCTGCTTGGGCCCTTTGGTACGCGCAGCCACAGGGTCTACCGTCCCAGAGGAACCGGACAGGATCAATTTAGTAACGACAACAACCCCAACTGCCAATGCTATGATCAATACTGTTATTTTTTGTTTAGATAGAGCCATATGAGTCCTATTTACATCGCTTAGAACGACGTGTGATTTGTAATAATTTCCCAGCCAAGGAAGAAGCCAATAGGCCAGACCCAAGACGCCATTTCCAATTATTGACCTTGGTGGCTGGAGTGTTCATACGAGCCAAGGCCCCTAGGCCCAAGACATCTTGTACCGGGACAATAACTGTGTCCGCTTTAGACTTCAGTAAGACCTCTATCATCTGCCAATGCAACTTACGTGGATGAGGTTTGAGTCCCAAAACTATTTTAATATTGGCCCGCTCATGTTCTTTAGCCTCCTGATAATACCAGCCTTGTATGGTATTATTGTCATGCGTCCCTGTATAAGCGACACAATGGGCCGGATAATTGGCGGGCACATGCGGGTTCCTTTTGGGGTCTCCTCCAAAAGCGAATAACAAGACCCTCATGCCGGGGAAGCCAAACCTTTTCATAAGTGCTATCATGGCATCAGAGGTCTCACCTAAATCTTCAGCGATCAAAGGCAGTTGTCTAAAATCCCTAAGCAGGACTTTAAAAAAAGCGTCCCCCGGGCCTTTGATCCATTTACCGAAAACAGCCAATTTTTCATGGGCCGGTATTTGCCAAAATGATGAAAAGCCACGGAAATGGTCAATGCGTAAGAAATCAAAAAGCAATAAATTATGCGTTATCCGGGAAACCCACCAGCTGTATTTGGTTTTCTTTAATTCTGTCCAGTCATAAACTGGGTTCCCCCAACGTTGTCCCGTTTGAGAAAAATAATCCGGTGGACATCCACTAATAAATTTTAAGCGTCCTTCTTTGTCCAATTTAAAAAACGACGGGTAGCACCAAACATCTGTACTGTCAAAATTAACATATATGGGGATGTCCCCGATAAAGGAAATGCCGCGTTCGTCAGCATACGTTTTTAATTTATACCACTGACTGAAAAACAAATACTGTATAAACTTGACTTTCTCTATCTGCTTAGCATATTTATTTTTAAAATATATCAAGGCCTCCGGTTTACGTTCCTTGAGCGTTTTAGGCCACTGGTCCCAGCATTGCCCTTTAAATATTGCTTTGGCCACGACAAAAAGAGCAAAATCATCCAGCCATGCCTGTTGCTGGTTGACAAACAATTCATAACCGCCTTTGTAAGATTGCTTGCTAAACCTCCTGAAAGCCAAATCAAAAAGCTTTTGCTTGAAAGGGATTAATTTAGCGTAATCAATCTGGGTCTCATCAAACGGCGGAACCTGTTTCAAATCAGATGGCGTAATAAACCCGTCTAGGGCCAAGAGGTCTGGACTGATAAACAAAGGGTTGCCCGCAAAAGCGGAAAAACAACTGTAAGGAGAGTGCCCGTTGATACCATCGGTCGGGTTTATAGGAAGAATCTGCCAGTAAGTCTGGCCTGAATCTTTTAAAAAATCAACAAAATTGTAAGCATGGGGGCCCAGATCACCGATTCCATACGGCGAAGGAAGGGAACTGATATGAAGCAAAAGACCACTGGCCCGTTTCATATAAGCAAGGCTTCTCCAAAAAATCGGATATCGTAAACCACCTGAAGAATGTCTCCTAAACGCTCAAACCATGCCACCCACCGCTGCGCCAGCTGGTCATTCTTGGCCTGGCCCAATATGTCCGGATAAATCCTGCGTGCCATGGCAAAATAAATATTCTGGGCCTTCCATAAGTCCAGGTCCAAATTTAAATGGGTCAACAATTCAAAAGCGACAGTAATTTTCTCCATAAGAACGATGTCTTCGGGGTGCTCCTGTAGTTTCTGCATCAAAAGGTTTAAACGGTTACTGGCCAAAAAGCTGAAATTGGCCTGGTCCCGTTTAAAGGCCCAACGTTTCATCTCTTCTACTAATGTTTTCATCCTGTCGATTTGCAGATCGTCCTGTTCTAACAGTGTCACCAAATCACGGCTCAAAATAAACTCGACCACGGTTGTAAGCATTCGTGGCAAAGGTAGGCGGCTGTCATTTTTAATTTGCATCAAAGGATAATGGTATTCATAAATTTGGCGGAAAGAATTTTCCATGTCTTCGATGGTCGAATGCAAAACATGGTTCAAGACACTTTCCTGCTCCTGTTTAAACAAATCCCACAAAGAATAGTTACGGGCCCCAAAATAAGAATTGATAAAACCGATCATTTCGGGCACATTGCTCTCCAAAAAGGAGTCTATGATGGGTTTATACATTTGATCAAAATCCTTGAGTTTCAGATAATCCACTCCCCCTATGAAATTGTGGTCCCCTAAATGCAAAACCACAAATCGGATATGAGCCTTCTCTCCCGTGATGTTCGAACTCACCCAACCATACCCGAGCGCCAAACGCAGTCGTCCCGCTTCTTTCAGTTCATATTGCTCGCTACTGATGGTATAACAATATATATGGACTTTGGAAGGGTACCGTTCAAATAAAGAAGTCACCGCGTAATGGGCCCCCACGCGAAGCAAATCCACGACGGAAGGTTTTACGAACAATTTATAAATGTGCGCTCCGTTTTTATATTCGGGCACATTGCTAGGAGCCTGCTCCAAAAGCTTTATAAACCCTTCTTCAAGATCCACAGAGGTCGTCTCACGCGCCAATTGGATGGCGCGGGCCGCATACTTAAGGATTTGCACAGTCTCTATACCGGAAATTTCCGAGAAGAACCAACCGCAAGAGGTATACATTAAAATGGCGTTATACTGCATTTCCAAAAGCTTCAACAATTTAATACGTTCTTCCTCATTGAGCGGTTTGGAAATATAATTTTTTACGAACTTTTGTATGTTTTCTTCACTACGGTCCAAAATAAGTTCAATATAGTGGTCCCGCAAAGTCCACCCGTCATTAGAAAACGAACCGATTTCCTTTTGATAGACTTCCGCTAACTGGTCGCGCAGCCAGTCCAACGCGTCCCGAAGCGGCTTGCGCCAGTGCTGATTCCAACCCGGTTGCCCTCCCGTGGAACAGCCGCAATTACTCCTCCAACGCTCCACTCCATGCATGCAACTCCAGGAAGAGTTTTCTACAATGTTGACCTCATATTGGGGAGGAAACCTTTCTAAAAATTCACCATAAATAGTCAACTGGGCCGACTGTTGATGTTGGATATGGTATAAGCAATAGGCCAGTGCCATATCGCCAAATTTGTGGTGGTGCCCATAGGTTTCCCCATCGGTCGCGATGTTGACCAACTGCGGCTGTGGATTATGCGTGTTGATTTCGACGATCAGCCGGCGGGCGAAATGTTCCCCGTTATTTAAAAGCCCTTCAAAGGCGACCCCTTGGGCAATGCGTCCATCATAAAAGAAAATATTTATACTCCGACCAGAAGGTAAACGGCATATATACGGTATGCGGGGATCCACCTTCTGTCCCTGGACATCATGCCATATCTCCTCTTGATTGATTTGCTTGATTTTCTGGGCTTGATGAGGGGCGAGGATAGTAAATTTAATGCCATATTCAGCCATGATATCGAGCGTTTCTAAATCAACCGCAGTCTCTGCCAGCCACATCCCTTCGGGCTTTCGCCTAAAGCGGTATTCAAAATCTTTGATGCCCCAAAGGACCTGGGTGCGCTTGTCACGGGTATTGGCCAAAGGCATAATCATATGGCCATAAATTTGGGCCAAAGCGCCGCCATGACCGGAAAAATTCTTTTGGCTTAAGTGATCCGCTTCTAAAATGGCCGCGTAGATCTCCGGCTCTTTCTGCTCTAACCAAGAAAGTAAAGTGGGGCCGAAATTAAAACTTATTTTGGAATAGTTATTGACGATATCGACGATTTTATGGTTCCCATCAAGAATACGTGAAAAAGCATTGCGCGCGTAACACTCGACACTGATGCGCTTATTCCAATCATGGTAAGGGTGAGCAGACTCCTGGAGTTCCACCTCATTCAGCCATGGGTTCTCTCTGGGCGGCTGGTAAAAATGACCGTGAATGCAAACAAAACGATTCATAAATCAAATAACCTTGGGTTTATTTTTTGAGTCTTTGGGCGCCGTTGACGGCTGCAGGTTGAGTGTTTTGGTCCTGGCTGTGGATGTTATACATCAAGCCATTAAAGGCCTGCAGTTCCCTGCCGACCAAAGAAACAAAAGTACGACGATTCTTCGTTGAATAATTAATTTTGTCCTCACGGGCCAACCATCCTAAGGCCTGAAAAACTACCGGTTCTTTTTCTTTAAGAACCTTGGGAAGATCGGAGACGCTGGTCTCACCGTTTTGTCCCAAAAACCTCCATGTTTTACCTGCCATTTCGATGATTTTGTCTTTCATAACCCTCTCCTTGGAAGAACTGTTAACTTATATTTCTTTTAAAAAACAGAATCCCTAAAGGCGGAATTGTCAATGACAATGAAAACGGCCTGCCGTGAAAAGATTTTTGCTCCGCTTCTTTGCCTCCCCCATTGCCCTGATTGCTGCCTCCGTAAATGGCCGCGTCGCTATTTAGGATTTCTTTCCAAAAACCACCTTCGGGTACGCCGATACGGTACCCTTTCCATGTCATCGGTGTAAAATTACATATCGCAAGCACTTGGTCATCAGCGGATTTGCGCATAAAACTGATGATGCTGTTTTGATAATCACTTAAATCAATCCATTCAAAGCCGTCTGGGGTAAAATCTCTCTCAAACAATGCTTTTTCATTACAATAAAAATGATTTAAATCTTTGACCCAATTATGAATGCCTTGATGGGGGGCGTATTGTAAAAGGTGCCATTCGATGCTGTGTTCATGGTTCCATTCGGCCCATTGGGCAAATTCAGACCCCATAAAATTAAGCTTTTTACCGGGATGGGCAAACATATAACCTAATAACAAACGCAGGTTAGCAAACTTTTGCCAGTCATCCCCCGGCATTTTACCTGCCAAAGAACCTTTGCCATGGGTGACTTCATCATGGGAAAGAGACAATAAGAAATTCTCCGTATAGGCGTATAGAAACGAAAAAGTCAATTCATTATGATGGTGCTTACGGTAAATAGGGTCTTTGGTCATGTACACGAGGGTATCGTGCATCCATCCCATGTTCCATTTCATGCCGAAACCAAGCCCGCCCACAAACGTCGGCCGGGACACCCCACCCCAAGCGGTCGATTCTTCAGCAATCATTTGCGTATCAGGAAAATGAGCATAGATAACTTCGTTAAGCCTCCGTAAAAAATAAATCGCTTCCAAATTTTCACGACCACCATAATGATTGGGGATCCATTCATCATGCCGGCGGGAATAATCCAAATAAAGCATAGAAGCAACGGCGTCTACACGCAAGCCATCCGCATGGAACTTGTCCATCCAGAACATGGCGGAAGAAATCAAGAATTCCCTCACCTCGTTGCGGCCATAATTAAAGATGGAACTCTTCCAGTCAGGATGGTAACCTTTTTTTGCGTCCGAATGTTCATAAAGGTGCGTGCCGTCAAAATACACCAGCCCATGCTCATCGGTGGGAAAATGTGAAGGCACCCAGTCAAGGATGATACCGATACCATGCTGATGAAGGCAATCCACCAAATACATAAAATCCTGAGGAGTGCCGTAACGGCTGGTGGTAGAAAAATAACCCAAAGTCTGATACCCCCAGGAACCGTAAAATGGGTGCTCCATCACCGGTAAAAATTCGACATGGGTAAAGCCCATACCCTGTAAATACTTCGGTAGTTGATTGGCCAATTCCCGGTAAGTCAAAGGACGATTGCCCTCTTCCACAACCCTTTTCCAGGAACCTATGTGCATTTCATAAATGGAAAATGGTGCATCCAGACTATTCTTATGTCGGCGATCCTTCATCCATTGGGAATCTTGCCACTGATAGCCCAAGTCCCAAACAACAGAGGCGGTATGCGGGGCAACTTCATTGTAAAAGGCGAAAGGATCCTGCTTTTCCACCTGATAAAAACCCTCACCGGAAGTAATAAAATATTTATAAATTGTGCCTTTGGTCAAACTGGGGATAAACCCCTCCCAAATACCTGAAGCGTCCCAGCGAGACTGTAAAGGATGAGAATTACGTTTCCAATTATTAAACTCACCGATGACTGAAACCTGTTTAGCATTGGGTGCCCATACGGCAAAATGCACTCCTGGAACGCCGTCAACCACTATCGAATGGGCCCCTAGTTTTTCATAAAGCTTAAAGTGGTTGCCCTCCTTAAAAAGATAGGAATCGTGTTCAGTAATAAAAGTATCCATGGCTTTAGTCATCTGTTGATTCATAAGAAGATATTATATATTAAATATTATAATGTCAATTCCCTCTAATTATATTTAAATGGGTCTTTTCCCAATCTTCAGCGTAACGCTTGACCCAATCATCACAGGCCCATTCATAGCCGACATCATGTCCTGCTTTCTCACTCTCGCACCACTTGTGTTTCTCGATTTCTTGCATGACTTCCGGAAGGCTCAACAAGTCTTTCAGCGGTTTGGCCGGATTCTTTGGTGGAACCACCCGGGCCTGTTGAACTTGAGCGGCAGCTGCTGGATTTTTGAAGCTTTGAAGAGCTTGAAGCGGTACAGACGAACTGCCTTTGGTAGTGGCTTCCATTCCTCTTCGGCAAAGTTCCATGGCGTAGTCTGTCCATGCCCCCTGCCCCCAGTAACGGAAACAACTCGTTTGGGATAAAAGAAGATACAACAGGGCTTCCTTGTACGCACGACAACTACGGTCCGCGTTCTTTTGGTCAAATTTTTCATGAAAAGCTGCGCTCAATTGGTTAATGGGACTGAGAACTTGATCATAGCCTTTGACCCAATTGCGATCACTGGTCCATGACCCTTTATCGAGATTAAAAGAAGAGTCCTGTTGTTGAAGTTCCTCTATGGCTTTGTTGACCGCTTGCGGCCCCAGTTTCTTGACCTTCTGCCAAATACGGTGTTGGGAAACCGGCTGCACTGATATAAAATCATCGGGGTCGAGACCGGCCTCTTGTAAAAATTCCAGGTATTCTGAACCGTTTAAGGCGACCGTCCCCTCCGTTGAAACGCTTTGAATGGATTGTATATACATCGGAGTAAACTCATTCATCATCACGCCGCCGTTTTCACCGTCACCAATTTGACAAACAAAGGGAGGGATCTTCTTGCCGCAATACTCCATCCGGGAAAGCCCCCGCGCCTCTGATAAAGGCTGCATCTGGGCGACAAGCTTTGTATCAGACCCTTGTGTCTTGATAAGGACGGTGATCTCCTGGATTTCCCCCAGAGAATTCTTGGCGACCAGTTTATGGGGAAGGTGAGGGCTACTGATACCACGACCATCAAGATATTCGATGGTATGTTCCTGCACCATGAGCCATTCATACCCACATTCTTTTAAGGCCTTGACATATTCATAGCAAACATCCGGATGGATGGGCAAATGCATCTCGGGCGCTGAAAACCCCTTAATGCGCTCTTGCGCTTCCTCGCCAAAAATGGAAGCAAAATGATGACGGAACGCCATCATATGCAACTTGATGTCCGGTACAGGTGTGGACGTGACCAAAAAACGCGACA
>JAJXTI010000058.1 GCA_021783915.1 bacterium | reverse complement strand
TTTGCAAGTAAGGATTTATATGCCCACGAATATGGTTTTAATGTCATTACTTCCTCTTTAGGTATTTCGCGTTGGAAGGACATGAAACAAATCAGCGATTGCGGAGTGCGGGCAGCTGGACATTATCCGGGTATGATTTATTGGACATATAATTGGAGAAAAGGTGGCGGTTCCCAGCGTATGTATGAAATCGCCAAACGTGAAAATTTTTATCAGCAGGAATATTGCGGTTGCGTCTATTCGCTAAGAGACACGAACTTGGCCCGTGTATCTAAAGGCCAGGGACGTATTGAAATTGGAAAGAAATTTTATGGACCGGAAAGAAACTGAGAGTGCAGGTGGGGTTGTGGTTAGCAAGAGAGGGAAAGTTTTGCTAGTCAATCAACGAGGGAATTCGTGGTCTTTACCTAAAGGACATATTGAAGAAGGTGAAGATCCTAGATCCGCAGCCATTCGAGAAATTGAAGAAGAAACAGGAATCATACGTTTAAATTTTATTAAGGAGTTGGGTTCCTATTTGCGTTATAAAATTGGCTTAGACGGACGCGATGATACGAGTGAACTCAAACATATCTATATGTTTTTTTTTACCACAGACGAATTAAAGCTTAAACCTCAAGATCCCCATCATCCCGAGGCCCGCTGGATCCATCCTGACGATGTCGAAGATCTGTTGACCCACCCTAAAGACAAAGCGTTTTTTAAGAGTGTTCGACGACAAATTCCTTAGAAAATTTTATGACAACCAACCCTTACATCCTTAAAAAGAAATCTTCTGTGCATGGTTGGGGCATTTTTGCCAAGGAGTTTATTCCTAAAGGAACGAGGGTTGTCGAATATGTCGGTGAGAAAATCACAAAGGCCGAATCCGATAGGCGAGGCCCAAAGCTTGTGGAATATGCCAAAAAACATAAAGAACAGGGAGCGGTTTATCTTTTTGAACTTAATCAACGATACGATATCGATGGGCATGTGGCTTATAATACGGCAAAATTTATTAACCATTCTTGTGAGCCTAATTGTGAAGTAGATATTATCCGGGGGCATATTTGGATTATCGCCTTAAGAGATATCATAAAAGGCGAAGAGCTTCTTTACAACTATGGTTATGATGACTTCAAGGGATTTGAAGAACATCCTTGCTATTGTGGATCCAGTCGCTGTGTCGGCTATATCATGGCGGAAGAACATTGGCCAAGACTTAGAAAAATGGTTAAGTCAAAACAAGAAAAAGCCTTGAATAGATTATGAGCTAGCGAGATAATAAAAATATCATGAATAAAATTTTATGTTTGACGGTGGCAGGGATAGCTGGTACTTTTGCCCGTTATGGGTTAGCTGGCTTGGTCTACCAACGCTTGGGGGCGGATTTCCCTTATGGCACGTTGGTCGTCAATTTAGTGGGATGTTTTTTGATAGGTTTCTTTGATGCGCTGGTCCAAGAAAAATTTTTGTTGGGGCCCCAAATGCGTTTATTGTTAATGACGGGATTTTGTGGTGCTTTTACGACATTTTCGACTTTTATGTTGGAGACCTCGAATTTGGTTAAAGATGGTGAACCCATGAAAGCATTTTTAAATGTGCTGATGTCTATTGTCATCGGTTTTTTAGTTTTTCGATTAGGAGTGCTTTTGGGGAAATTTATCTAAAGGAAAGCGCTAATGAAAATTCCAACAGATGGAAAATTATTAAGGGTTTTTATCGGTGAACAGGACAAATGGAAAGGTAAACCGCTTTATGAGGCCATCGTACTCTTGGCTAAAAAAGAGGGAATGGCCGGGGCCACAGTCACCAGGGGCTTTATGGGCTTTGGTTGTAAAAGCCATATGCATACGGCCAAAATTCTTCGTCTTTCTGAAGACTTACCTATCATTATTGAAATTGTGGACGGTGAAGAAAAAATTAATCGTTTTCTACCTTTTCTTGATCAAATGGTGCAGGAGGGTCTTATGACATTGGAGAAGGCCAATGTTATTATGTACCGTGCTTAAACGATCTCTTAAACTGTCTCTTAATCAAATCTTTATACATCCTTAATAAATATGTTCTATAATATCAATACTTATGTCTAAAAAAAGGGTATTGATTGTTGAAGACGATCATGATATTAATGAACTTATTCGTTATAACCTCGAACGTGAAGGGTTTGAGGTTCTTTCGTTGTATGATGGTGAACAAGTCGTTGATATCGTTGCCACCAGGAAACCGGATTTAATTTTATTAGATTTGATGCTTCCTGGGCGCGATGGTTTGGATATTTGTCGAGAGTTGAAGAATGAATTAGCCACCAAGAAAATCCCTATAATCATGATAACAGCCAAGGGAACAGAATCCGATGTGGTTGTAGGGCTTTCTTTGGGAGCTGATGATTATATCCCTAAACCTTTCAGCCCACAGGTGTTGCTGGCCCATATTAAAGCTATTTTCCGTCGGTTAGACGGCTCTCAAGAGGATGTAAATCAACAACAGGTTCGGCAATGGAATGACTTGCTTTTAGATTTACTGAAACACAAAGTATCTTATAGAAATCATTCCATACATTTGACCGGCATTGAATTCAGTATTTTGGAATTTCTTTCCAGGAGCCCGGGACGGGTCTTTAGCCGTGAACAAATCCTCGATAATGTTTGGAAAGAAGGAAGGTTTATCGTTGACAGGGCCGTGGATGTCCATATCCGTGGTTTACGTAAAAAATTAGGCCATGCCCAAGATTATATCGAAACCGTTCGTGGAATCGGTTACCGCTTCAAGGAAGCTGAGTAATGTTTCCTTATTTCTTAAGCTCCTTTTTTTTTGTTGCTTTTGTTTTGTTAAGTATTAAATACCTGCACTATTCTAATCGTTTTAAGGAAATCCGTCGGGTGATTAATGCCATGGCCGCAGGGGATTTTTCTTCCCGCATGGTTTTGTCCCATTCAGATAAACTCGGTGATATAGCCCGCCAGGTCAATGAACTTTCCCTTGGCATTCAAAAACGCCTCCTGGAAATGACCCATGAGAAAGAGAAACTGGAGGCCATTCTTTCAAGCATGGCCGAAGGGGTGTTGGTCATTTCAATGGAGAGCCGCCTGCTGCATTTGTCCCCCAGCTTTTTGGAAATGTTTGAAGTGCGATCTCATGATTGGTTTAATAAATATTATTGGGAGATCATTGCCAACCAAGCTATCAATGAGTCTATCCATGAAGCGATGAGTCATAAAAGAGTTTTACGTAAAGACATTGCCATTGTACATCCTAAAGAAACATTCTTTAATATGCTGGTTTCACCGGTAATTAATTCCACCAATGAGTTAATCAGCTTGGTTGTCGTTTTTCATGATATTACAGAGTTTAAAAAATATGAACGGTTACGCACGGAATTTGTAGCCAATGTCTCCCATGAACTAAAAACACCTTTGACCTCTATCAAGGGTTTTGTAGAAACACTGCGATCCGGAGCCATGGATGATAAGGCCCATGCGATACGTTTTTTGGATATTATGGCCAAGCAAACTCAACGGCTTGAGAATTTAGTCAACGATCTTTTGATTCTTTCATCTTTGGAATCTAAAGATGTGAAAATGAATTTTGTTAAAGCGGACATCGTTTCCGTCATCCACTCTGTTATTTTAATGAAGAAAAAACAAATAGAAGAACTTCATCATTCGCTGACTTTGGATGTTCCCTCCAATTTGCCTTTGGTGACCATTGATGCCCAGCGTATGGAACAGGTATTCTTAAATTTACTGGACAACGCAGTAAAATTTACGGCTGTTGGAGGTAAAATTCAAATCAGGGGCATGGTTGAAGGTAAATATTTAAGGATAGATGTCGGTGATAATGGGTTAGGTATTTCTTCGGAGCATTTAAGTCGTGTTTTTGAACGTTTTTGGAGGGCGGACAAAGCCCGAAGCCAGGAAACAGGAGGTACGGGCTTGGGGCTTTCCATAGTCAAACATATCGTTGAGGCCCATAACGGTAAAGTCAGGGTGGAGAGTGTTCTTGGCCGAGGGACCAGGTTCTCAGTGTTTTTACCTTTGGAATATGATATAATTTAGATATGAGATACATAAAAGTATTTATTCTCGTTTTTTTCCTGTCCTGTGGAAGCTTAGCGTTGGCCGAAAGGGCCGTTGACTTGTCTGAGCATGGTAAGGACTTAATGAAGGCGCCTTTTGTTGCCAGGTATCAATTTTATGAGATTTATCACAAGGATTGGTTAAGGTCTACTTATAGTGAACGTAAATTCTTTTTGACTCAATGGCACAAGAATTTGATTGCAGAAGATAAAAAAGAAGCCGCCCAAGCCAAGGAAGAGGCGCGTCTTGAGCGCGACAAAATAAATGAGAAAAGGGCGATGGCAAAAGCGGAGCAGGATAGATTAAAGGCTCAAGCGCTGGAAGCAAAAGACGAAACTAAAGATTTTGATGCCAGACAAAAAGACTTTAATGAACGTGTAAAATCTAGCCAAAAAGATATTGAAGAATTGCAGAAGCATTCCAACCTATAATTACGTTT
The DNA here is from genome assembly GCA_021783915.1 of bacterium. Classification (GTDB taxonomy): domain Bacteria; phylum Omnitrophota; class Gorgyraeia; order Zapsychrales; family Fredricksoniimonadaceae; genus JACQCF01. The sequence goes on along the minus strand of JAJXTI010000058.1, from coordinate 7,028 downwards.
CCATGAATAATTCTTTTAAGGTGTTTATTTTTGATATGGACGGTGTCATTACAGATACTATGCCTTACCATTTTCAAGCTTGGAGGACAATTTTTGCTAACCATGGCATTGATGTCAGCCGTGAAGATATTTATAAACGTGAAGGGCAAAAGGGAATTGACAGTGTGCGGGAAATTTTTAGTGAGAAGGGCAGGCCATTTGATCAAGATTCAGCTAAGAAGCTTTTAAAAGAAAAAGAAGGTCTTTTTAGGAAAATATTTAAACGTCGTTTCATCCAAGGAAGCCGTTTTTTTATCAAAAATTTGTGCCGCCGGGGTTGTCGTCTGGCCTTAGTTACGGGAACATCTCGCCATGAGGCTAAAGAATTATTGCCCGAAGATTTGTGGGATTGTTTTGAAGTAACGGTTTGCGGTTGTGATGTGCAAAACGGCAAACCCCATCCCGAGCCATATTTAACGGCGTTGACCAGGCTCGGCATAGCTCCTTCGCAGGCATTAGTTATTGAAAATGCCCCTTTTGGTATTGCTTCCGCTAAGGCAGCTGGGCTAAAATGTTTGGCATTGGAAACTTCTTTGCCTAAAGAATATTTAAAGCGCGCAGATGCGGTTTTTGTATCATTTAAGGATTTAAAGAATGGAATCCGGATTTAAGGTTTTATTAGTATACAAAAACAGTACTTATGCCAGTTATTTTCTCTCAGGTCAAAGCCGGCTTAAAAGACTTCAGGGAATATTTCGTCATGCTGAAATAAAAAGATTTAAAGAAACCCATGACCATCATTTCCGCTGTCTTTCTCATATTGAAACTGTTTTAAAATCCAAAGGGTTAAAATATACCAAGATTTGCCGTGGCAAGCAGGTCAATTATCGCCAATATAATCTTGTTATTACTGTAGGAGGGGACGGGACATTTCTTGAAGCAGCCCGTAATGTCAGGGAACATTTGATTTTGGGCGTCAATTCTGACCCTATATGGAGCGTAGGTAATTTTTGTGCCGCGCGAGAAGGTAATTTTCAGAAAATTCTCGATGCCGTTTTGTGTGGCTCTCAAAAGATAAGGGTATGCCAGCGGATGATGTTGACCCTTTCAAAGAAGGACTCTCATAGGGTGCACGTTTTAAATGATATTTTGGTCTGTCATATTAACCCGGCAGCTATTAGTCGTTATTATCTAACGATAGGTAAACTGAGGGAAGAGCAGCGCAGTTCAGGGCTTTGGATTGCAACAGCTGCAGGTTCCTCAGGAGCGATACGTTCAGCAGGCGGGTGGATTTTGCCGCCGGAGAGTAAACGAATTCAATATCATGCCCGGGAACTTTATGTACGGAGAAATATTCATTACAAATTAAAGGGAGGGATATTGAGTTTAATGCAACCTGTGACGATTACTTCTTTTATGCGTGAAGGTGCTATTTTTGTTGATGGGTGTCATCATAAAATCGCTTTTCCCTTCGGTCGTTGTGTTGAAATAACCCAATCTCCGTATCCTTTAAAGATCGTTTGGTCATGAAAAAAGCTGTATTATTGGTCAGTCATGGCAGTTATTCCCCCAAGGCTAAGGAGGAAGCGGCTTTGTTGGCCTCTAGTCTTAAGGCCGAAACGGACGTTGCTATTTTTGAAATTTCTTTTTTGGAAATAGAAATGCCCGATATTCCAGGCGGGATCGATATTTGCATTCAAAAGGGGGCCACCGAAATACTTATTTTATTGAATTTTCTGAACTCAGGACGTCATGCAATCAAAGACATTCCTTCTATTGTTAAGGAAGCTCAAAATAAATATCCTCACATTAGATTTTCCATCAGCAAGCCTATTGGCCAGCATCCCGGAATCAAAAATCTCTTCATTGACCTGATTAATTCAACATGACCGCTAATTTTTCTAAATTGCTTCTTTCTTGGTTCGATAAGAATAAAAGAGACCTGCCCTGGCGCAAGACAAAAGACCCTTATCATATTTGGGTCTCAGAAATCATGCTTCAGCAGACGACGGTCAGAGCGGTCATACCTTATTATGAACGTTGGATAAAAACTTATCCGACGGTCTTTGATTTAGCCAGAGCGCCTTTGCAGGAAGTGTTAAAGTTTTGGCAAGGGTTAGGTTATTACAATAGGGCTAGAAACCTTCATAAGGCGGCCAATAAGGTTGTTTGTGATTATAAGGGCCAATTACCCAGTGATCCTCATTTGGTCCGGCATTTGCCCGGATTCGGTCCTTATACGACAGGTTCCGTGTTAAGCATTGCTTATGATAAGCCCTTGGTGATAATTGATGCTAATGTCCGCAGGCTTGCCGTGAGACTGTTGGCTATTAAGGCCCAGGCTGATACTAAGCAGGATAAAGTTATAGAGGGCTTCTTAACAAAACTGTTACCTTCAAAGAGGGTGGGGGACTACAATCAAGCTTTAATGGAAATGGGGGCCTTGGTTTGTCGTAACAGGGAACCTCTATGTAATGTGTGCCCTTTAAAAAGATTTTGTAAAGCGTATTCCTTAGGGCTGCAAGAGGTCATTCCTCTCCCCCAGAAGAAGATCATCAAAGACATTCATGCTGTCATTGCTATTATAGAGAAAAAAGGAAAATATCTTGTTCAAAAACGTCCTTCTAGCGGTTTATTGGCGGACTTATGGGAATTTCCCGGAGGCAGGATAGAATCTGGTGAAGACAAATTCCAGGCGTTAGTTCGGGAGATTAAAGAAGAGTTAGATGTTGAAGTAAAGAGTGCTAAGCATTTATTTGACCTGAAGCATTTTTATACCCAATTTCGGGTGAATTTATCTGTTTTTATATGTCAGCTTAAAAATTATCCCGCAGTTTATGAGCAAAGAAAATGGGTAGGTAGAAAAGATTTCAGCCGGTACCCCATGCCTTCAGGGAGTGCAAAAATCGTAGATAAATTGTTCAATAAGACGTAACGATTGCCTCATTTAAAAATCCCTTGCAGGTCTTCAATCTTTCACGTAAAATTAACCCCTTCTGGCGGGGTAGCTCAGTCTGATAGAGCAATCGGTTCATACCCGACAGGTCGGTGGTTTAAATCCACTCCCCGCCACTTTTACTAAAACTGCAATAGCCTCGTCGAGGCATTTCCCGCATAGACTATTAGTGCTTTCCTTACCGTCAAAATTCTATGAAAATCGCCGACGCATACGAGGAATTTGTGGCTTATGCTACATTGGAGCGATGTTTAGAAAAGAACACGATTGGTTGGTACAAGTTCAGGACACGGGAAGAAGCGAAAAGAAGAATCTTTGAATATGTCGAGATGTATTATAATCGCAAACGGGCTCATTCAACGCTTGGCTATTTGAGTCCTTTTGAATACGAAAGGCGAGCATTTTAAAGACACTTCCTGCTTGGGGAATAACAATGAAAAGCTTTTTCAAGACGAAACATAATTATCATGACGCAAACATCATTGGCTATAAATGGGAAGGCGATGACTTGGTTTTGATAATTGATCCCGTTTATCCATCAACGCCTTCGGAAGTGAGGTTTTCGGGTGTCAAAAGCAAGGACAAGATTGAACAGGACTTATCTCGAAGGGATTTTCGAAGACCGAACCAAAATATCTATAGCATTGAAAAAACAGGGAAACAAGAATTTACCGTTCATGTAAGCGAGCCCATAAAAGTCATCTGTGACAGCATTATCGAGGTTTAAGTCTTAACGAAACGTCCACTGAATTGGGGGCAAGGTCAACTCCCATAATACTATTTCCGCCTTGATTATGGCGTTGACAACAATAGATTATATGTTATACTATCACTCAGATAGATTCATTGGGGATGAATTTAATGGTTGAAGAATATAACAATACTATAAGCGTCGGTGGAATCTCTAAAGATAGCAGAAAGATGCTCGATGCTATCAATAGGCAGTTTTCTGGGCCTTTTGAGGTATCTGACGTTGAGAAGCTGTTCAATAGAGAACGTTCAAAGACGATAAGATTATTAGCTCATTGGGCCTCTAAAGGTTGGTTAACACGAGTCCGTCGAGGTCTTTATATTACAGTTCCTTTGGGGGCGAAAAATCCAAAAACTCGTTCCGAAGACCCCTGGATTATCGCTAACAAGATTTATTATCCATGCTATGTGGGAGGATGGAGCGCCTGTGAGCATTGGGGATTGACTGAGCAAATATTTGATAGCATTGTCATTTTTACATCCAAGAAGATTCGCTATTCAAAATCAATAATACAGGGCGCAACTTTTCTGTTGAAGCCGTTAAAAGAAAAATATTTCTTCGGGCTGAAAACTGTTTGGCGAGAAAACACCAAGATTCAGGTTTCTGATCCATCCCGAACGGTTATAGATATTTTAAATGTCCCTACTATTGGCGGTGGTATGCGTCATGTAAATGATATTGTTAAAGAATACTTTTCAGGAGAGCATAGAGACGACAAAAAGCTGATCGAATACATTAAAAGAATTGGCAATCGGACGATATATAAACGGTTAGGTTATGTTATTGAAATAAATAAGTTGGAGGCTTCTACATTATTAGAGGTTTGTAAGAATAATGTGAGTGCAGGGTTTGCACTGCTTGATCCAACGGTTATCGATAAAGGCCGTCATGTTAGAAAGTGGAATTTGCGTATCAATGTTAATCTCATTGAAGGGGTAGTCAATGATAAACCATGAAGAGATAAGAGGTCTCGTCGCTGAATGGGGTTTAAGGGAAGATGTGATCGAAAAAGATTATGTGATCGGTTGGGTTTTGTGGGGAATCAGCACGTCCGATGAATTAAAAAGTTCATGGGTTTTTAAAGGCGGCACATGCCTGAAGAAATGTTACATTGAAACATACCGTTTTTCGGAAGATTTGGATTTTAGCGTTCTGCCTGGCGGCCCTGTCAAACCAGAAGAACTTGAGCCTGTCATTAAACGTGTTTTAGAAAGGGTTTATGATGAATCAGGGATCGAGTTCACGGTTAAGCCGCCTTCTTATAAATATTTTTCAGACCACCATTATACCGAAGGAAGTATTTATTATCGTGGCCCCCGCAATTCTCCTAACCCAGCGAGAATCAAGTTGGATATTACAGGTAATGAAATGATAGTCAGTCCGTCGGTATTACGGGATATTATACATCCATACACCGATGCTTTCCAAGATTCGGCAAAAGTGCGTTGCTATGCCTTTGATGAAATTTTTGCCGAGAAACTCAGGGCTATGGGTGAGAGGAGCAGGCCTCGTGATTTATACGATATTGTTCTGCTTTTCCGCCGCAATGATCTTCAAGTAGAACCAAAGCATATCAGGGCCGTATTAGAAAAGAAATGTGCACATAAAAATATTTCTGTTCCAACCTTTGCCGCTATTGAATCGTCACCCAACAAAGACGAGCTTATCAGCGAATGGAAGAATATGCTCGGGCATCAATTGCAAATATTGCCGCCTTTTGAGCAGTTTTGGGCAGACTTACCTAAATTATTCGCTTGGGTTGAAGGGACATTGGTTTCTCAGCCTTTGAGTGCGGTTCCTGCCAAAGAGGGAGAAGAGGTTTGGACTTTACCCCCGACGGTGTGGATATCGGGAACGGGTGTCCCTCTTGAACCTATACGTTATGCCGCTATCAATCATTTATGTGTTGAGCTTGAGTATATGAAACAGGGGAGAGAATTTAAGAAATATTTGATAGAACCGTATTCTTTGCGAAGGACGATGGATGGAAACATTATTTTAAAAGCCCTTAAACGCAATTCACCACAGCCCGATGGCACATTCCGTGTAGATTGGATTCGTAAAATAAAGGTATCTGAAATCCCATTTATCCCCAAATATCAGGTTGAATTTACCCCAGCGGGTTCGATAAATGCTCTACCGACAAAAAGGAGGGGACGTTTTCGTTGAAGAAATTGGATTAAAATTGGCAATCAAAAATTATGTGAATAGGTCACATAATTTCGTTCAACCGAAAGAATAAGAAAGGAGAAGACGGTTAGGCAACCGAAGTCTTCTTACTTATTTTTCGAAGATGTAAAAAACAGTTTTGCGTGGGGATAATTTTTAATTGAACGACCAGAAGGAGGGTTGAAGCCCAGGATTTTCATAGCTTCATACCCGACAGGTCGGTGGTTTAAATCCACTCCCCGCCACTTTTATTAAAACTGCTTTCGCCTCGTCGAGGCATCTTCCGAAAAATAAGCCATAGACTATTAGTCATTTCCTTCTGACAGTGTTGAAAAAGCCAGGGAGAATGCTCAAAGCTTGGGTCATGATCTTAAAGAGCCGCCCAAGCTTTATAGTGACAATAGCGGCGGGTTCCAAATCAAATTTAAAAATCATCTCAAAAATTAATTGAAAAATGGCTGGCGTCATAGATCATAATTTTAAGGATGAAATATTAGGTTTCGATAAGCGACCTAAAAATGTTTGATTAAGGCCTAATCCCATTACCGGGATTATAAAAAGATGTTAAAATTAACAATAACTTAACAATATTTTATATATAGCTTAATATTTAGAATTTATACTTTAGCATGTTTAAAAATCGAATTCTAAAGTCAAGCTTATCCCCCCTTATTGCTCTTATTTTTCTAAGTAATTCATTTACATGTCCTTATGCTATTGCTGATGATATGTATTTACCTGCCCCCGGGGTAATGGTCCATTTAAGCCCGGAGTTTAATCCACCAATCCTCAAAGGCATTAAGGTCCATCCAGACAATCCTTTTCGATTTGATTTTATATTGGATAAAGGCAATAGCAAAATAGGTAATGCCCAGTTGAAAGAGGAGTCCGCTACGTTAATTAAATATTTTCTCGCTAGCCTAACCATTCCGGAGAAAGATTTATGGGTCAATCTAAGCCCTTATGAAAAGGATAGGATCGTTCCTCAAAGTTTTGGTCTAACTGAGATGGGTCGAGATTTGCTGGCAGAAGATTATATGCTTAAACAAATCACAGCTAGCATAATCTATCCAGAAGACCAAATAGGAAAGAAATTTTGGAAACGGGTATATGAAGAAGCAACTAAAAAGTATGGGACAACTGATATTCCCGTAAACACATTTAATAAAGTTT
>JAJXTI010000057.1 GCA_021783915.1 bacterium | reverse complement strand
GTGTCGATAAAATCCCTCGCGACTTTTCCATTAAACTCAGAAGGATATCACTTTGTGGCCCACTAGGCAAATGATCCTTAATAGATTGATTCAAAATATCATGCGGTGGCACCATTTTAATTTTAAGCATTCTCTCAACACTTATGGTCTTTAAAACTACCAGGTGCCTGTAACTTTTCCCTGGATAAAACTGCACATCCGGCCAGTCGATAGCCATTTGTAAATATTCAATAAGCACCTTGGCCTCATCGCTGGGGATATGCCCAGCGCTATAATCAGCCATTTTGCCATCTTTTTCCGTAATCAGGTTACAACGAAAGGCCACCTCATCATCATTGATCTTCACACCTAAACTGGCCGCTTCCAAAGGCGCTCGACCAGTAAAATTGGCCTTAGGATCATAGCCCATAAGGGATAAATTACCAATGTCGGATCCCGGAGGCATACCATCAGGAATGGTCTGGACCAAAGCGGACAGCCCATTTGAAGCCAATAAATCCATATTCGGTGTTTTAGCCGCTTCTAGGGGGGTCTTACCACCTAATTGATCTATAGGCTCATCCGCCATACCATCAGGAACAAGGACGATGTATTTCATATGAAAAATTACGGTTAGCAGGTTGGGACAATACTTGAGAAATATGTTTTACCAAATCACCTGCTAATTGCCTTTTTATGTTTGTTTGTGTCAGAATTTTTTGTTGCGGGCTGACAATGAACCCCCGATAACCGCCTTTAAAACTGTTTGCCACCACTAAATCACAATGAGCTGCATCAAATAACCCTTTAGTTTCTTGAGCTACGCGATTGGCTTTCAAATCAGGTTCTAATTTAAAACCTACCAGAAAAACCTTAGGGGCCATTGCTTTGATACTATTGATTAATTTAGGTACCGGTATCAACTTTAACGACAATTGTGTTGTCGAATCAACCTTGCCCTTAAGCGCTTTCATAAGCTTAAAATCTGAAACTGCTGCCGCATGAACAATGCAGTCGTACCTCTTCTTGAGCTCAATCTTTAAAATTTTCTCCAATTCATCGAAGAATTTGTACTTAATGACCTTAACCGATCTATCAGTCCAGGCATGTGTGACCTGACCTTCAAGCACTGTTACCTGCGAACCACCGGCAACAAAATGCTGGGCAATCAAATGCCCCATTTCCCCGCTGGAATGATTGCTAAGGACGCGTACATCGTCAATAGGAATCCAAGTTGGTCCGCAGGTAATAAGTACACGCATATCAAAGGCCAATCAATGATAGAATTGCCTTGCGGTCGGATTTAACAACCACAGGTTCCGGCAGCTCCTTCATTGCTGTCTTAGGGTCCTTTAAACCATGCCCTGTTACAGTACAAACAATGCGGTGGCTCATTTGACCTTTAAAATAACCCGCTTTGGCTAATTTAATGACTCCTGCTACAGAAGCTGCTGAAGCAGGTTCCACAAAAATTCCTGTAGTTTCAGCTAAAAATCGATAGGCCTGCAAAATTTCATCATCAGTCACTAAGTCAATCAAACCTTGGGATTCATCACGTGCTTGGACGGCTGATTTCCAACTGGCCGGATTGCCAATTCGGATGGCGGTCGCAATTGTCTCTGGTTTTTCGATAATCTTATTATGTACTATAGGGGCCGCTCCAGCTGCCTGAAAACCTAACATTCTCGGTAAAGTCTGACTCTTGCCCAGATTCTTATACTCTTTATAACCTTTCCAATAAGCAGTAATATTACCGGCATTGCCTACAGGTATCGCATGAAATTCGGGCGCGTCACCTAAAAAGTCGCATATTTCAAACGCTGCTGTCTTTTGCCCTTCGATACGAAAAGGGTTTAAAGAATTGACCAATTCTACCGGATAGTTAGCTGTAATATCTTTAACCAAATTCAAAGCATCATCAAAATTACCGTCAATAGCAATGACCTGAGCCTGGTGGATCATCGCCTGCGCTAACTTACCCAAAGCGATGTTACCGTTAGGAATAAGCACCACACATTTCACCCCCCCACGAACTGCATAAGCCGCCGCCGAAGCCGATGTATTACCGGTGGAAGCGCACATGACAATACTAGCACCCTTTTCCTTGGCCTTGGAAATAGCCATGGTCATACCGCGGTCTTTGAAAGAACCCGTTGGATTAAGTCCTTCGTATTTGAGAAAAACCTGCAGACCTGTAATCTTATTCAAAGACTCGGCAGGAACAAGTGGGGTATTGCCTTCATAAAGGGTGACTACCGGCGTCTTATCAGATACCGGCAAATATTCTCGGTAATGATTGATAAGGCCTGTCCAACGCATCAGAGCTTCTCCATACGAATGGCCACTGGTCTGCCGCGCACAACGGCCAAGTCAGTGATCTTATCTAAGGCCTCTTTGACCTGACGTTCATTAACCTGGTGAGTGAGTATAACGACCGGCACGGTCGAACCTTTGTCTTCTTGTTTTTGCGTGACTGACGATATCGAAATGTTATGTTGTCCTAAAACCGTTGTGATGGCGGCCAATACTCCCGGCTTGTCAATGACCATGAAACGGATATAAAAACGGGTCTCAACCTCATCTATCTTTCTAAGAGAGATATTGGCCACCTCATCGGCGGGGTTAAAGGCCCAGATACAGGCCGGAGCGTCCACCCGGATACCTAAATTGATGAGATCGGCAACCACTCCCATGGCTGCAGTCATCTGCCCCGCTCCCTGCCCCTCGATAAAGACGTCCCCTAAAGGGTCCGAGTCAAGAAAGATGGCATTGTCAACACCATTGACAGTGGCCAATCCGTGGTCTTTAGGAATCATCGTCGGATGGACACGTACATCCAATTGATTGCCAATTTTCTTACCAATGGCCAAAAGACGAATGGTCAAATTTAAACTTTCGGCAAATTCGATATCATCATGGGAAATATGATTGATCCCTTCCACATAAATATCTTTGACGTTAACGAATTTTCCCATGGTCAAGAAAACCAAAATCGCGAGTTTATAAGCCGAATCCATACCGCTGATATCCAACGTAGGGTTACTTTCAGCATACCCTTTTTCCTGGGCCTCTTTAAGCGCCTGGGAGAAGGTCAGTTTATTTTTAGACATGGCTGTCAAGATATAATTGCAGGTGCCGTTGATAATCCCATAGACACCATTAAATTTATTGCCGGCCATACCCTCCGTAATCGTACGAATAATAGGGATTCCCGCTCCTACCGACGACTCAAAAAGAATGCTGCGGCCATTCGCATCAGCCTCTTTAAACAACTCCAGACCACATTCGGCAATTAAAGCTTTATTGGCCGTCACCACATGTTTTTTGGCCCTTAAAGCGCCCAAGACGATTTCTTTGGCTGGAGACAAACCGCCAATCAACTCCACCACGACATGGATATCGGAATCTTTAAGAATAACGTTATAATCTGAAGTCAACAAGGTCTGATCCAAAGAAGGGTTCGGTTTCTTAGATATACTCCGATCACAGATCGTTTTAACAAAAAAATCTGTCTCGTATTTCTCACGCAGAAATTTTCGCCGGTTTTTGAGGGCCTTCACTACTCCTTGGCCAACAACACCATAACCGACTAAACCAATATTAAGACGATCCATAAAAGCTTATGCCTCCTTGTTGGCATATTGTTCCACTTTAGCCAATACCTCTTTTGCCTGGGCAGAAATATCTTTAAACTGCAGCCTGATTTCATAAATCAATTTAGAAATCTTTTCCCGGCACTCCAAAACTTCTCCTTGCAAATAAATACTGTCAGCCAAAAAGGGAGTTTTCAATTCTATCCCTAACTGCGTCCCTATTTCTAAGGGTTCCGTGACAGAAAAATTCATTCCCCCCTGGCTTATATTATTGATTTGGGACACTTCTTTTTGGCTCGAAGGGGCAGAGACAGGATAATACGTCAAAATAAAATGACGGTAAATGCGAACGTATTTACGGCGATCTTCAAATGGTTCTGTCATATATTTCGAGGTAACCCTCAAAAGGGCCATTCAGCTTTATGATTTACGTCATTATATTCCGTAAGTCATGGTCTTTAAAAATGGTCGGGACGGTGGGGCTTGAACCCACGACCTCTTGAACCCCATTCAAGTGCGCTAATCCAACTGCGCTACGTCCCGAAACCAATTTTAATGCATATAAGAAGCTGAATTATACACAAGAATTTCGACAATCACCAGTGAAAAAATTCCTGATGACTTTTTCGGAAGATTTTTTCCACATTATCTAAGACTTCTTGTACCTCAATACCTTGTGGGGAAAAAAGATAGATGCCTTTATCAGATAAAGGCCGCCAACGTTGCGGGTTAATACCCGGCTGGTTACGCATAAATAAAGATATAACATGAATATCTATGGCAGAAGCAATGTGTACCGGGCCAGAATCGTTGGAAATCAAAAGACGACAACGCCTTAAAAGGCTCACCGTTTGGGCCAAAGACGTTTTCCCAGTCAAATCTAAAGGTTTTCTGGTCGTTAATCGCATAATCTCACCGCAATGCTCGGTGCCTTGCGCAGAACCTATCAACACGGTTTTTAAATAATACCTCTCTTGCAAAAAATCAATAAGTTTTGCAAAATCTCGGGCGGGCCAGCATTTGGCAGGGTCGCTTGAACCGGTATGGATAGCTATTAATTCGCCACCATGAAACCCATTGGAAACCAACCATTGATTGGCCCAAATCTCCGCTTCTTTATCGGTAGGGATTAAAAAATCTAAATCTGCAGCCTTAATTCCTACCTCCTTTAAAACATCCAGGCAATACTGGGCTTCATGTTTTTCTCCTTTGGGCCGGACATCTTTGACCGGATGGGTCAATAGAAACCCGTATTTTTCGTTTTTGTATCCAATACGTACCGGTATGCCGGCTAAAAAACAAACCAAATTATAGCGTCGTTTGGTGTGAAAAATAAAAACAGCATTAAATTTACGTCTGCGAATATCACAAACTAAACGAAGAAATCCCATGAATCCTTGATGACGGCCGTTTCGTTCATCCACCAATACTTCATTGAGATACGGGTTACCCTGCACTAAGTCTTTGGTTGCCGGAGCGACTAAAATAGAAATGCGGGCAACAGGGTATGCGTGACGTAAAGCTTTAATAGCAGGGGTTGTTAAGACCACGTCTCCGATACGATCCGTGCGTATAATCAAAATTTTATCGAATTTGTTCATACACCTCCTTAAAAGACTCCAAAACATCCTGCTGCGTGATGGCGGACATGCAATTATGAGTCAGTGGTGTTTTCGGATCCAAACAACGTGGACACCGGCCGTTTCGACGCACAACTTTATAGACATAACTCCAAGGACCATAGTAGTCCGGATCCGTAGGCCCAAAAAGCGCAACCAAAGGTTTGTTGACATAACTGGCGATATGCATTGGCCCGCTGTCATGAACAACAGCCATCTTGGTCCGTTTAAACAAAGCTATTAACTGAGTCAATGAGGTGCGTCCAGCCAAATTAAGAACTTCTTCTCCCACTTGATTACCTATTGATTCTATTGTCTGCCTGTCCTGTCGGGAGCCAACCATGACTATTTTAAAAGCATACTTACTAATAATGGCCTTATTCAAATGAACAAATTCTTTATCAGGCCATGTTTTAGCTGAATCCCCGGCGCTGGCTCCCACAATAACAAATGGCGCCCCCCCCTTTAAAAAAGGTCTAAGTAATTGGTCAACAAAAAGCTCGTCTTCCTTGGAAGGGACCATTGCCAACATTGGTGCTTCGCCTGGCCCAAAATCATATAATGACCGTAGACGATTCAAATGTCTCTGCCTTAAATGGAGCGTCTTATAAACGGACAAATCCGGAGGCGTCATCCATTTGGCAAGCAGAAAATATCCTATCATCGAGTTGCGTAAATCCACCACCGCATCATAACGGTAAGCTCTTAAACCCAAAGTCCATTGAGCTTGAGTCAAAGCATTGCGTTGTTTATCAAAAACATGAATTCGGCTTATGCGTGGGTTTCCTTCAAATAAAGGAGCCGCCTTGGCCCCCGCAACCACAGATAATTGGGCAGAAGGGAAGTCCCTTAAAAGAATATCAATGACAGGGGCAGTCAAAACAGCATCACCGATATTGCTTAAAGTAATGACTAAAATATTTCTAACTGATGAATGTTTGTATAGCTTCGAGAACATCGTCTGTCGTTATAGTTTGCATACAAATATTATTAGTACAGTCTAAATGATAGCAAGGGGCTTTGTTGCAGCCAACATCTTTAAAAAAGACCTGTGCTTTCCCGCTCCCCCTAGGGCCCGTAATTTCTACCCGTGTCGGGCCGTAAAGACCTATCACATTGGCCCCCACGCTATGGGCCAAATGTAAAGGCCCGCTATCAGAAGACACCATTATTCGGGCGCGATGGTATAAAGCTAAGGCCTGACCCAAAGTCGTCTGGGCCGCTAACATCACCGCCTGATTACGGGCCTGTTGATTAATATCCTGGCAATACTTTAAATCACCCCGGCTACCGGTTAAAACCACTCTCATTTTAAAACAATTAACAATACCTTCAATTAAACCGACAAAATAAGCCGACGGCCAACGCTTCAACTCCCAGTTACCCGATGTATGAAGTACTATAATCTTCTCTTTAGGCCCCACCCCTTTGGCCTCAAGGATTTTATCTATTTCCTTGATATCCGCGGGGTCTAAATTGAGCTGGCAGGTTCTGTCTTTAATCTTGAGACCATAATCCTCAAGTACCTTTAAATAAATATCCCGACGATGAACTCCTTCATCAGAAAAATCAACTGGATGTGTTAAAAGGCCCTTGGTCTTGCAATATCCAATCCTTTGAGGGATGCCAGCCAAATAAACTAAAAGCCCCCGGGTGGTGGAACGGTGCAACATAAAAGCAGCATCAAAGGACTTGCGGCGCAATTGCCCAACTAGAGACCATTTGGTCCAAGGCCAAAAATGAATTTCTTTTTCATCATAAACGATGATATCATCAATAAAAGGGCAGAACTCCAAGACTTTTTTAACCCGCGGAATACATAAACAACTCACCTTGGCTTTAGGGAAATTGTCTTTGAGCGCTTTAAAAACAGGGGTAGAAAAGACCGCATCCCCCAACCAATTTACATTAACGACTAATATGTTGTTCATATACTTTCTCGGTGGCTAGCACCATTTCTTCCAAAGAAAATTCTCTAGCTATGTACTGCCTGGCGGCCAGCCCAACTTCTTTGGCCTGGTCCGGATTTTTAAAAACTTCCATAATTTTTGCAGCTAATGCCAGAGGGTCTTGAGGAGGGACTAAATATCCTGTCTTGCCTTCTTCAATTAAATCCGTTAAACCGCCCACATTAGAAGCTACGACAGGCAACCCGCACGCCTGCGCCTCCATAACCGATAGTCCCAGCCCTTCCTGATGGGAAGGCATCACGAAAACATCAAAAGCAGGCAAGATATCTGCTGTTTGGTTGACTATATTCTCAAAACGCACGTGCTTTTTTAAATTCAAACTTTCAACCAGGGCATAAAGATTATCTTGCTCAGGACCTTGGCCCACTATCATTAACAGGACATCGGAGTAATGCCTAATAATAACAGGCATACATTTAAGCAGTACATCAATCCCCTTGACCTGAGAAAGCCTGGAAATGATACCTATGACCAAGGACGCTTCAATACCCCATTGTTTTCGTTTACAACTTCTTAAACTATCGATCACTAAATCAAACTGAGCACAATCAATCCCATTAGAAATCGTATGAATTTTCTCTTGATCGATACGAAAATCTTTGACTAAATGCTCGTATACCGGTTTGCTGATGGCTATCACCGCATCCCCCCAGCAAGGAAACATCCTACGAAAGAAATGGGGCTTAAAAAACCCGTGGCAAGTCGTTATCAAAGGTCTCCGGCTTGCGCCGGACAAAAAATATCCCATCACTTGAGTGACCCTGGTTTGGGCATGGATAATATCAATCTCTTGTTGTTCAATGAGTCCCTTTAAAGGAGCTAAACTTGAATAAATCCTTAAATCAGCTTCGGATTTGGTACGAAACCCTAAATTAAAATGTGTTGCTCCATAGCTTTCTAAAATACTTTCACAATCCCCTCCGGCGCTTGCCACAAATACCTTATGTCCTCTCAGACACAGGCCCCGGGTCAAACACAAAAGATAGCTGGTGATCCCTCCCGTATTCAAATGGGTGGTCAAGAATAAAATATTCATCGCATCAATTCCACTACTTTTTGAACAACCTGCTCCGGTGTAATTTGTTTCATACACAGGTGCGTTTTAATTCTACATGTTCCCGAATAACAGGGAGAGCACTTTAAATCCTGATGTAAAACAATCGCCCCAGGTGAGGGAGGCATGTGCCGTACAGGATCTGTAGGGCCGAAAAAAGCAATAACAGGGACTTTCATGGCAGCAGCCACATGGAGCGGGGCTGAATCAGGCGTGATATAAACCCGGCATCGCGCAATTAAAGCGGCCAATTGCAAAATATTGGTTTTACCGATAAAGTTGACCGGTTTAGATTTCGATTTGGACAATAAATGGCGGGCCAATAGTTGATCTTTGGCTTGCCCCGTCAAAATGACCCGGATATTGCGCGCGGCCAGAAGATCACATAATTTAATCATATATTCCGGCGGCCAATTTTTCGATGACCACCGGAGCGAAGCAGAAATATTTAATCCCACAATATCTTTATAATTACCCATCCATTCACTGTCTAGGAGGTTTTGTATATACTTCTGGTCCTTCTCTGAAGGCCAAAGTCCCAAATGAACATCCAGATGATAATCAATGCCCAAGGGTTTCAGAACGCGGAATTGATGCTCTACCGGCGGGATATCTTTTAAATCATTCTTAATTCCCCGGTTTAAAAGAAACCCCCATTTACCATTCTTATAACCGTATCCTTCTTTGGCAAAACTCAAGAAAGTTAAAAGATGACTGGTGCGGTTATTCTGTAAATCGATGACTTTATCAAAATTGTACTTACGTAAAGCTTTACCCATTTGCCAAATAGAAAATATGTCTTTCTTGGAAACATCGAAAACAATAACGCTATTAATATAAGGGCAACGCTGAACAATCGCACTTGTTTCAGGAGAAGTCAGTACATGGATCTGTGCATCGGGAAATTTCTGACGTAAAGCCTTTAAAGAACCTGTAATCAAAACCACGTCCCCTACAGATGTTAACTTAACCACCAAGATATTCAAAAACCTTACGGCTTCATGGTAAACCTGCAAAGTGGCTTCAGCCATATGTTGCAAGGTATAACGCTTTTCTATTTTCTTTTGAGCTTCCGCAACAATACTAGCCGCAAGAGTACGGTCTTTAATTACACGCAAAACTTCCCTGGCCATAGCGTGTACATCTTTAGGGGGGACTAAAAACCCGGTCCTTTCATGATCAATTATTTCTGATACCCCCCCGACTTTGGTAGCCACGACAGGAACGCCCGCCGCCTGCGCCTCCAAAATGACCCGACCAAAAGCTTCTTGAGTGATTGTCGATAAAACTAAACAATCCGATTTAGAAAGCAATTCTGGGATGTCCCGACGGTTCCCCATAAACTCCACATGACCGGCCATGCCTAAACGTTTGGTCAATAACACCAATTCCTCTTTATATCCCAAACGTTTCGCCGGAGCATCACCAACTAATTGAATTTTAACGTTTGGTAAGGCCCTGATCACTTGGGACATGGCTTTTAAGAAAAAAAGGTGCCCTTTAAGTGGCGTGATGCGTCCTATCATTGTGATAATGAAAGGATCCTGTGGGCCTTTGGAAACCCTCGGAACATTAAATTTTGACGTATCCACGCTGCGAGATATGATACGTATATGGTGCGAAGGGATTCCAAAGTCCTGTACCATGTGTTGACCAATGACCTCAGAAATAGCAATCACCAATTTACCCCACCCCATCGCCCGGCTAAAAAAATGTCTACTGTAATAGCCATGGCAGGTTGTTATAAAAACAGCCCGTGTTTGATGACAGGCAAAGAAAGCTACCCAGGCAGGAACACGTGAACGTGCATGCACAAGGTCAATTTTCTCTTTCTCAATAATCTCTATTAGTTTATTAATACTCTTTAGCATTATTAAGAAATTTTTCTTATTGACCGGTAAAATATAATGTCTGGAACCATTTTTCTCTAAATCTGGCACCAGGCTTCCACCGGCGGAAACGACCACTGATCCGTGCCCATGTTGTACTAAATACTGGGCAAAATCAACAGTACCGGTCTCGACCCCACCCACATTAAGTTCTGGAAGAATCTGTAAAATATTCATTACACAATGTCCTTTATCGCTTCCAAAAGCATTGCTTTATCATCCACTCCTTTGATAACAATCTTTTTACTCATAGCCCGATTTATTGTCATAGAAATATCTTTGACGGAAGAGGCCAACAAATGGCCTTGTTGGTTCAAGTCTAGGACAAAACGGTCATATTTATTGGGTCGATACGAATAATTGCCGTTGAGAGTAAACACTATTGTTTTCTTGCCTGAACTAATAGCTTCCGAAACCATAGAAATACTTTCTCCTGATACAATCAAAAGATCTGACAAAGCTAAAATACCTCCCACAACTTCAGGAACATTGGATTCATTGGCAATCACCAGTAATGAACAGCGTTCAAAATTACGTAGTTCCCTAACAATGGCTTCATCAACTGCCGGCGGGGTACGTCTGGATGTGGTCACAAGAAGATCCATATTGAAATGCTTGGCCGCATCTTTTAGTTGCCGGAACAACAAACGTATTTGCATAACATCAAAAACAACCCCTTTGGTATTGCCGCCAATCAACACCCCTATTTTAGGACGCACATTATTTTTAAGGTGGGAATACCGCAGTAATAATTTCTCCTCTTGCTGTTTGAGATAACCAGAGGTCATCAGGTTTAAAGCGACCTTGGTAAATACCGTACGCGTGCAGATTGTCCCACGGGGCTTATCGTGTTGTGGTAGAATCATTAATGAAAACCAACGTCCACTTATAATCCCTGATTTTAGAATGTGGACAGATTTTATTGACCAGCCCCCACCCAAGATAAAATTAATCCCTGCCAGTTGCGATCCACAGGAAACAATGTAATCAGGTTTTAAATTAACCAATTCTTTAAAAGAGTCTCTTTTAAGAAAAAACCTCAACACACCCTTCTTTCTTAAAAAAACGAAAATTTGCGCGATACAACAATACACCACAAAAGTCTTCCGAACCAAGTCATGCTTAAACTCGACAGTCACCGTCGTGATCCGACCTTGTTTGCCTGCTTGGTTCAAAATAATTTTTAAAGATTCGACCGCGGCCTCGGACTGGCGTAAATGTCCTGTTCTAGCGTCATCTAAAATTAATACGTCCGCCTGGGTGGTATACTTATAAACTTTATAAAACCACATATATTCCGACGGGTACGCGCACAAAATAGTTTCAAAAAACCTTACAGCCCTTTGAGTATTGACTATCACATCTTTTTCTATGTCATCCCCAGTATGCAATGTTAAGGGAGGATAAACTTTGAGCACATGTTTACCGGATTTTTGACGCTCAATCCATA
>JAJXTI010000056.1 GCA_021783915.1 bacterium | reverse complement strand
ACCGATGAAGAGTTTGAAGATACCATGAAGATCGTGCAGGAGGTGGAGTTTGATTCCGCTTTTATGTTCAAATATTCCGAACGTAAAGGAACCATTGCCTCCAAAAGATACCCTGATGATGTGCCTGATGAAAAAAAGAGTGAGCGCATTATCCGTCTTGTGGACATACAGAAAAGAATTGCTTTTCGTAAAAATCGGGCCCATATCGGCCAGACCCACGACATTCTCATTGAACCTTCCACCAAAGACAAGCCTTCCACCAATTCCGTTGGTCGTACCGATGGCAATAAATTGGTCCTTGTCTCTCAAAACGGTTTTAAGATAGGGGACATGGTCAAGGTGAAGATTACAGGTGCGACCCCGCATGCGTTAAAAGCCCAGCCGATTTAAGACAAACAATTCATCGTTTCCCGTGTTGCGCTTATAGTTCTTCTTGCTAAAACAATGAATGAGCGATATATTATTTCTTTAATTAACACTGTTTCAATAGGGTGAGACATATGTTAAAGACCCAACTAACAACAGAACAACTTTACGAAAAGCTTAAGAACATCAAGCTGGGGGGGCAGGTGTGTGTCTATTCCTTAAGAAAATGTGAGGAACTGGTCCCCATTATCAATGAGATTAATGAACTTAAGGAAGAAAAAAACGCTGTTATCCTGGCGCATTCCTACATTTCCCCCGAGATTATCTACGGGGTCAGCGATTTTGTAGGGGATTCCTACAAGCTAAGCCGTGATGCCCTGACCACTAAGGCGACAACCATCGTGTTTGTGGCGGTGCGCTTCATGGGGGAGACGGCCAAGATACTTAACCCTGAGAAGGAAGTATTGATTCCCGCTAAGTTAGACGGATGTTCGCTGGCCGATTCCATTGACCCGGAAACAGTGCAGGAGTTGCGCCGCCAGTATCCGGGCTACACATTTATTTGCTACATCAACACAACGGCCCATGTGAAAGCGCTGTGTGATATTACAGTGACTTCAGCCAATGTCTACAAAGTGGTTGAAAAGGTCCCTAATGACAAAATTTATTTCCTGCCGGACAAATTTATGGGGCAGAACCTGAAGAATTACGCCGATCGCCATGGAATCAAGAAAGACATTAAATATTATTCCGGCACCTGCTATGTGCACGAAGATTATGATATCGAAGACATTTTGAAGGTCCGCCTGGAATATCCTGACGCCAAAATTGTCAGCCATCCGGAGTGTAATACCAAGGTCATTGACCATTCGGATTTCGTCGGTAGCACGGAACAAATGTTAAAATTTATGCGGGAAACTCCGTCCAAGCAGTTTTTAATGCTCACCGAATGCGGGCTTTCAGCCCGTCTGCAATCGGAATTTTCCGACAAGCAATTGGTAGGCAGCTGTACCTTATGCAAATATATGAAATCTAACAGCCTCCAAGACATCTTGCGGGCCCTTAAAGATCCTTTGCCTAAAGACCGTGTGGTGCTTGACGAGCAAACACGCCTAAAAGCCTTCAAGACCATTGAGGCTATGTTTAAGTACGCTGAAAGTTAAGCTAGCCCATGAGCCAACCAGAGTACGTACAAACTCAATTCTATACTTTTGCGCATCCGCCTAAAGAATTGGTTTTAAAAAGCGGGGTGAAGCTTGGGCCTATAACGCTTGCTTACGAGACCTACGGTAAGCTCAACGCGGGTAAGTCCAATGCCATCCTTATTTTCCATGCCTTAACAGGTGATGCCCATGCGGCGGGTTTGCATAAGGACGCCAAAAGTCCGGGTTGGTGGGACCCCATGGTTGGCCCGGGCAAGGCCTTTGATACGGACAAATATTTTGTCATCTGCGCCAATGTCATCGGCGGATGCAAAGGATCAACGGGGCCGTCATCTATCAATCCGGCAACGGGCAAGCCTTACGGCTTGAGCTTTCCGGTGATTACCATTGAAGACATGGTGGAATCCCAGAAACATCTCATCGACCATTTAGGGATCAAGAAACTCTTGTGCGCTTCCGGCGGTTCCATGGGCGGTCTCATGGCTCTGGAATGGTCCGTGCGTTTTCCGGACACATTGCAATCGGCCATCCTGATTGCTACTAACTATAAACACACCGCCCAGCAGATTGCTTTGCATGAAGTGGCGCGCCAGGCTATTATGGCGGATCCTCACTGGAACAAGGGGGACTATTACGGCAAGTCCTTGCCGGCGCAGGGCATGGCTGTATCGCGTATGATCGGGCACATTACGTACATGAGCGAACGTTCCATGGAGGAGAAGTTCGGCCGCAAATTGCAGGACAAAGAGAAGGTGGGTTATGATTTTTCCCATGACTTTGAAGTGGAAAGTTATTTAAAATACCGGGGGGCCAGCTTTGTTGCGCGTTTTGATGCTAACAGCTATCTGTATATATCCAAGGCCTTGGATTATTTTGACCTTTCGGAGGATGCCGATTTATTGACGGTGTTTAAAGGGGTCAAAACAAAGTTCTTGATTGTGACGTTTACTTCTGATTGGCTTTATCCTTCGTATCAAAGCAAAGACATAGTTAGGGCCATGAAAGCCAATGATGTCGATGTATCTTTTATCGAAATTAATACCAACTACGGCCATGATTCATTTTTGGTGGAAATCGACGGACAATCGAAGTTAGTGAAGAGTTTTTTAGAAAATATTAGGAAGGTCGAACATGAGAACTGACCATCAATACATTTTACAGATGATTGAACCCGACAGCCACGTGCTGGATTTAGGATGCGGCAACGGAGAATTACTGTCGCTTTTGATGAAACAAAAGAATTGCAGGGCCACGGGTATTGAAATCGATGAGAAAGCCATTTACAGGTGCGTCGAGCGCGGAGTGACGGTCTCCCATGGGGACATCGATTCAGGCCTGCAGGATTATTCCGACGCACGTTTCGATTATGTGATTTTAAATGAGAGTTTGCAGGAGATTTTAAACCCCGAAAAAGTGATTATCGAGGCCCTTCGGGTGGGCAAGAAAGTCATCGTGGGTATCCCAAATTTTTGCAATGTCATGGCCCGTTTACAGATTTTCTTTTTAGGCAAGGTTCCGGTGACCAAGGGGCTGCCTTACACCTGGTATAATACACCGAACTTAAGGTTTTTGAGTATCAAGGACTTCCGCGAGTTTTGTCACCAGCGTCATATCACCATCGATCGCGAGCGTGCCATCGGTGCGACCAGCGAAGTATTTTTCTGGCGCAACCTCTTTGCCAACGTTGCCATTTTCTTAATTCGCAAATCCTAAAACTACGATTTGATTTTTGAATGCGTGCCGTCACAATAGGGTTTTTTATTGCTGGCCTTACAACCGCACCAGGCAATCTTTTTGTCCTCGTTAATTTGGGTTAAAATCGGTCTCATGGTGGTGGTCCCGTGGCTACCGTCGCAAAAGGGCTGTTTTTTTGATAGCCCACAGGCGCACCAGGCATAAAGGCCTGCTTTTGTGTCTAAAACGTAAGGGGCATTCTCAGACATAAACACCTGACCTTTCGGATATATTAGGTTTCCTTTAATTTTGTGTTTCCTGGGTTGACGGCTGGGTGGTGTTTGTGGTAGTGGACTCTTCGGATTGTAATATCGAATTGATAGGGATCCTTTTAAGAGGTTTCCCCAATTCATCCAATTGGGCCTTTAAGGTACAGTCTTTAAGATTGCTGTCGTAAATGTAAATTTTACCGTTGTTTTGGTCAAAAAAACCCAAACGTCCGTTATTGGACGCAAAGGCAATGACATTGGTGAAATTTTTATTTTGCGCCATCAGTTTGTTGGTAGACAGAGAAAGGGTCAATACAGTTACATTAACAATTAAAAGAGCCCAAAGCCATTTATTCATAATTTTCTCCAGGTTAGATGTTTGAAACATTATAACATAAGTATTTTCTAATTGCATTTGTCCTGTGAAACCCTACAATATTGGCCATGAAGAAGTATGGGTTTGTGATTATTGGCTCCGGTATTATCGGTTTGACGATTGCCCATGCCATAAAAGCCCGCCAGTTAAACGCCGATATTTTAGTCATTGACAAGGAACCGCAGGAAGCCCAGCATGCTTCGGGGCGTAACAGCGGTGTCTTGCACGCGGGGTTTTATTATACGGCGGATAGCCTTAAAGCTAAATTTACCGTTGATGGTAATCGCCTCATGAAGGCCTATGTCCGTGCGCGGGGGCTAAAGATGAATGAGTGCGGCAAACTGGTGGTGGCCCGAAATGAGTATGAATTGGGCCAATTAAATGAACTGTTTGCCCGCGGACAGAGAAACGGATCCAATGTTAGTCTCATCGATGAAGCCAGGGCGCGTGAATTAGAGCCTAATGTTAAAACGTATCAACGCGCACTTTATTCACCGGACACGGCCAGCGTGGATCCCAAAGAAGTTTGCCGGGCCTTGAAAGAAGATTTGATCAAGCAGGGAGTGTCCTTTGCTTATGATACCAAGTATTTAGGGCATGAGCAGTCAGTCGTGAAAACTTCTCGCGGGGAGTTGGAAGCGGTCAAGTTTATTAATTGTGCGGGGCTTTACGCGGACAAAATTGCCCAGGATTTCAGTTTTGGCAAGAAATATACGATGATACCTTTTAAAGGGTTATATTTGAAATATACCAAGAATAAAACTGACGTTAAAATGAACATTTATCCCGTGCCGAATTTGAACAATCCGTTTCTGGGTGTCCACTACACGAAGACTGTCAGTGGGGACATTAAAATTGGTCCGACGGCAATCCCTGCTTTTTGGCGAGAACATTATGATTTATCCGGTGGTTTCAGTTTGTCCGAGCTTTCAGAAGTGTTGTTTTTTGAATCTAAATTATTTTTTAAAAATGTTTTTGGTTTCCGCCAACTGGCATGGGAAGAAATGCGGAAATATGACAAAAATTACTTTGTGTCTTTGGCAACGGCCATGGTGCAGAAAATCGAACCCAGCGGATTTACTGATTGGACAACTCCTGGGATTCGGGCCCAGCTGTTGGACAAAGAAAAATTGTCCCTGGTGCAGGACTTTGTGGTTGAAGGGGACAATAAAAGCGTGCATGTGTTAAACGCTGTTTCACCGGCGTTTACCTGTTCATTTGTCTTTTCTCAATATGTCGTTGACCGGTATGTGTTCATTTAAAAAAATATGTTTTCCTTAATCTATTTTATTGTCCTCATTGTTATTTTTGCGTTTATTTGTTCCATGATGGAAGCAGCTGTTTTAAGCGTACCTCTTTTGCGTGTGAGGATATTGCTGGAACAGAAGCGCCCGGGGGCCAAAGATCTTCTGTATGTCAAAGAAAACATAGCTTTAGCAATAGCTTCCCTTGTTATCGTCAATAATAGCATTAATATTATTGGGTCCATGTTTATTGGTCAACAGGTCTATTTGCGTTATGGCAGTCATTGGTTGGGGCTTACTTCAGGGGTATTGACATTTTTGATTGTCGTCCTTGGTGAAGTGATTCCTAAGGCCATAGGGGAACGTTTTAAGATCCCTGTCGCTTTGACGGTCGCCAAAGTCATCAGGGTCCTAACAGAAGCATTGAAACCTTTCGTGATAGCAACCACCTCCACTATGAAGTTATGGTCGCCGGAACCTAAAACATCCAGGGTCACTGAAGAAGAAATCAAGATGATGCTTAAGATAGGCCGTGATTCCGGTACGGTTGAAATTGATGAAGCAGAGCTGTGTAATAAGGTCTTTCTTCTTAAGAACCTTAGCTCGGCTAATATTATGAAACCTTTAAGGGAAGCCTACATGCTTCCCGCGAATCAAACTTTAATGGAACTCAAAGATAAAATCATTTTGTCCCCTTATAATCGTATTGTGGTTTATGAGAAAAACCCATCGAATATCGTCGGTATTGTTCAACATCGTGTTCTCCTTCGTGAGATGGCCAAGGATAACCATGATTCCAAAATCAACCAGTGGATGTTAAAGCCTATTTTTGTTAACCACGTGATGAAACTGGATGCGTTGATGGAAAAGTTCCAGACTTTTCATCAGCATTTGTTTGTCGTGAAAGATAATATGGGAAAAAATATAGGGTTGGTCACTATGGAAGATGTCTTGGAAGAGCTTTTTGGAGAAATTTTTGATGAAAAAGACATCCGTTTAAGAAATTTACCTAAAGGCAAGACGTTGGATTAAAGAAGATTGAAGGAGACAAGGCGCTATGTTAAAATTTTTAATCATGATGATGCAACGGTTTGCCCTTATTTGTGTTGGGGCCCTGGTTTTGAGTTCCTGCGCGCATACCCCGGTCAAGAAAACGATGATGGAGGATGGGCCCTCTCCCCCGGTAACAGGAACAGTATTGGATTCGGTGTTATTGGCCCAGGGAGGGGATTTAGCGCTGGCGCCTTTTAAGGCTGGCTCTCGGGCCGAGGCCGATGGTGAGCTTGACCGTCTTTCCATGATGATACTAAAAGGCATTAAAGATGGCATAGAAGAACACGATACGTCCTTGCATATCATTGGCAACAATGAAGGTCAACCTAAAATTGTGCTGGAAGGTTATGTGCAGGAATATTCAAAAACCAGTCGATTGTCTCGTATGATGCTGCGCCCTAATCGAGATTCCCTGGTGCTTGAGGGAGAACTTTGGGTGAACCCCACAGGAGAGCGCCTTTTAAGTTTTTCGACACAAAGAAAATTTGACCCCAAAAAAGAAAAACCTAAGGACGTGGCTTATGCTTTAGGCAAAGACATAGGAGATTTTGTGGGCGCTCATGCTAAGTAAGGAAAAGGTATGATTGTAGTCACAGGTGCCGCCGGGTTTATCGGCAGTTGTTTGGTGTCCAAACTTAATGAACTGGGCCATGCGGATTTGATTGTGGTAGACCATTACGACGATGAATCGGACCCAAAAAAGAAGAACCTGGCAGGCAAAAAATATGTGCGTTATTTCGATAAGGCGGAATATTTAAAATTATTGCGCCGCGATGCGTTTGATTTTGATGTTTCTTGTGTTTTTCATATGGGGGCCTGTTCTTCCACCACACTACAGGATGCTAAATATTTTGAGACAAACAATTATGAGTATTCCTGCGAAGTGGCCAAATGGGCGCTTAAATACAATGTGCGGCTCATCTATGCCAGCTCGGCGGCCACGTATGGCGATGGCGAGTGCGGTTACAGCGATGATGAGGCGTCGATCCTTAAGTTAAGACCCCTTAATCTCTACGGACTTTCCAAACAAAAATTCGACCTTTGGGTCTTAAATAACCGTTACCAAACAAAAATAGTCGGCTTAAAATTTTTTAATGTTTTTGGACCTAATGAATACCATAAAGCTGATATGCGTTCAGTGGTGGCCAAAGCCTATGACGGTGTCGTTAGCGAAGGAAAGATGAGGTTGTTTAAGTCTTACAAAAAAGAGTACAGGGATGGCGAACAAAAAAGAGATTTTATTTATGTTAAAGACACAGTTGATGTTATGATTTTTCTAATGCAACAGGCCGATGTCAATGGCATTTTTAATGTTGGGACAGGCCAGGCAAGTACATGGAATCAATTGGCCAATGCGTTGTTTGCGGCGGCATGCAAAAAACCCTGTATTGAATTTATTGAAATGCCGGAAATTTTGAGGCCCCGTTACCAATATTTTACGCAAGCAGACATGCATAAATTGCGTGCGGCAGGATATACGAAAGCTTTCACCAGTTTAGAAAAAGCCGTGGTGGATTATTGCCGGTATCTTAAAGATAGAACCTACCTCTAGGGGTTTGCCTATGACTATTTTTATTATTCTTGGGTCAGTTGTGGTCTTAGCTGTTTTGGTAATAGGGTTTCTTTTTTATATGCTAAGCAAGGAGACCACCAAGCAAACCGAAAAAGTTGTCACGGTCACTGAATTTAAGAAATCTATGGTTACGCCCCAAGAAACCAAGCCGCTTGAATCTTTGCAGGTTCCTACAAGGGAAGGAGCTCATGCGGTGACGCAATCTCAAGAATCCCGGATCACCGAGGAGTATATGACCAAAGAGGCTGCTTACCAGAAGAAAGTAACAGAGTTGGAAGAAGAATTGAAAGCGGTGGCACAAAAAGCCCAGCAGCAGTCCGAAGAGGCCTTGGCTGCTAGAGAGGCCGTTTATCAAAATCAAGTGACGGCGTTGCAGGAAGAATTGCAGACGATTGTGCAAAAGGCCCAACTTCAATCCGAAGCGGCCACGGCAACCATTGAGCAGTTAAAGAAAGACAACGAGCAGTTAAAAAGCGATCAAAATAACCGCGTTACGGCCGCGGAAGCAAATTTGATTAAGGCCCAGCAAACCATTGAAAGCATGCAGGAGGAGCAAGGGGCTTTACAAAACCGTTTGTCCGAAAGCCAGGCACAAGCACGGAAGTCGCAGGACGAAATTGTCTTTATAAAACAACAGATGGCCCAGGAAATCGTACAGACCAAGGCTGAAACGGATAAATTGGTCATCGAGAACCAAACCTTACAGCGTTCTTTGGAGGCCGCCATAGCTGAGGCCGCCAAAAGTTTTCAGGATGAAATAAACACGCTTAGGCAAGAAAACCAAACGCTCAAAAGCTCGAGCGATGATTTGACCATTGCCAACGAGAAATTCAAGGGGCTTAATCAGTATTTAATGGAGAAATCGGAAGGCCTGCAATGGGAATTGACCAAGGCCAGGGCCCAGATGGCAGGCTTTGAGCGCGCCTGCGGGAATTACCAGCAGCAATTAAAGGATGCCCTTGAGCGCTCCGGATCTATGGATCAATTGCAGGTAACCAATAATCGGTTGCAAACCGTTTTGGAAGATCTCCAAAAGCAGAACGAGGAATTGACTAAAAGAGAAAAGTTATCTGGGTTTGAATTGGAAAAAAATCGTAACCAACTGGTCTTACTCCAGCGTGATTACGAAAATCTGAGGGCCATTGTAAACAATCCGTCTAACACCTCTTCATAACAGTAGTTGGAGTAAAACGTATGACAGTATGGCATAGGTTGACAGCGACATTAATGTTATTAGGGTTTTGTGGCTGCACAATGGCGGAATTAAAAGATGTGCCCAAAACCATTTGGGGTTCAAGCACACGGGTATTGGAACAGGCCCGCGCCAATGCCATTACCAAAACTTATGATAGAGGCTATTGGGACTGTTTTAAAGCCGCTGAGAAGGTCGTTAAGAGGCAGGGTTATGTTCTTTTTCAAAAGGATGAAGTGCGCGGGTTTATGGTGGTTATGGGAATTCCCGGGGCTGTTGATACGACAGAGGTCGGGGTGTTTTTCGTAGATTTAAACGACCACCAAACACGCATGGAGCTTTCGTCTTTGAGTACAAATGCCAAACGTCTCCTGGCTAAAGATTTGTTTCATGGCATGAATATAGCCTTGGGGCTGGCGCCGCCGGACAAGGAAACAAATTTTTTGAAAGGCGAATTTAATAACTTTATAACACCGGAAGCATTGGTGGCCGTGATCCAGCAGGATGGTTTTTCAGTGCCTTCAACGGGGAGTGGCAGTGCTATCGATTCATTGAATACTTTTTTGGGGAACCGAAAATTTTATGATGAATGGAAGGTTAAAAGAGGTAAAAATGTCAATCTTCCCAAGAAAGCTAAAGATCTGATTAATATTAATAACAAGAATGATGATCAAATCAGGGCATTAAACCGCCTTATTCTTGAGGCGACATATCCAGCTAATTGTCCTAAGCAGCAGGAACAAAAGCCGGTGCAAGGCGGTTCCGTACAAAAACAATGATTGAAAATGAATTTCTTTTCTTAGGGTTGTTGGTCGAGGGCCCCAAACACGGCTATGAAATCAAACGCCAGATAGAAAAGGAATTGATTCCTACCATAGGACTGCAGATAAAATCGATTTATTATCCGCTAAAAAAAATGGAAGAAGCTGGCCTTATCGAAAAGGAGATTGGTAGACAGGGACGTTTCCCGCAACGCTACATTTATCGCATCACCTTTAAAGGTCAAAAGAAATTTGAAGATCTTATTTCAAGCAGTTTTGTTTCTGTAGAAAGACCGTATTTTCAAATGGACCTTTCTTTGTATTTTTTACCATTGGTTGATCAGGCCATAGCCAAAAAACGTCTTAAAACCCGTATGGCCATTTTAAAAAAAATTCGTAGAGACCTTTTGGCTCTAAACACCCCTTCCAGCACCAAGCCACTAGAACTGATTTTAGCTCATGACGTAGAGCTAGTGGAGGCGGAAATAGCTTCTACTGAGAAGCTTATCGGTAAGCTCTGATTCTTCTAACTAGTGGTACGCATTATATATATAAACTTTTTGTATAAGCTTTTCTTGACTTATTTAGAAATTATAATAAAATCTCATTATTAAAATTTTATTAGTTTGTCTAATTTATGAATATTCACTCAATTTTACAACAATCCGCTGGTCATTTTGGCAGCAAACCTGCTCTGATTTTTAAAGATCAGACAGTGTCTTTCGTTGATCTTAAAAGAAAAGTTTTTCAACTGGCGCATGGTTTGGGGTCTTTATCTGTCCAAAAATCGACCAAAATCGGCTTATTTTTACCCAACAGCCCGGAATATATATATAGTTATTTAGCTTCCTTTTGTCTGGGGGCAACGGTCATTCCTTTGGATTTTATGCTCAAAAATGAAGAGCTCGTCTCTTGCCTGGATCATTCCCAGACAGAAGTATTGATTGCTTGCCCTAAAGCGGATGTGGATTTCACACAAATAAAAAACCAAGTCCCTTCGTTAAAGATGGTGATTGTTCTAGGTGAATCACAAGTGGTGAACTGGCAGAGACCATTCCATGCCCTTCTGACAGGGGAAGGGTTTACACCAGCATCGATTAGCCCTACGGATCCGTGTATGATTATGTATACCTCTGGCACAACCGGAAGACCTAAAGGGATTTTGCTGAATTACCGCCACCTGGATGGTTCGCCTGAGGCGATGAAATATTTTGTGGACTTGACGGAGAGGGATGTCAAATTATGCGCCATTCCTTTAAGCCATATCGGAGGTTTCATTTATATTCAAAATTGTATTCTGTTCGGCATTACTTTGGTGTTGATGGATAGGTTTCATCCGTTAGAATTTTTAAAGAACGTGGCTCGGTACCGTGTGACTTGTTTTCACATTGTGCCACCTATGTATACGGCTTTATTGACCTTGAAAAACATCGACCAATTCGATTTGTCCAGTTTGCGTTGGGTGGTGGTCTTCGGTGCCCCCAGCTCACCAGAAATTTTAGAACGTTTCCATAAGCATTGTCCCAATGCCACATTGCTTAATGGCTGGGGAATGACAGAGACCTGTCCACCTAATACAGTCACACCTTTGGACGATCCAAAAATTGAAAGCGTTGGCAAACCGGCCCCTAACTGTGAAATAAATATCGTTGATGATGATGACGTCCCTATGTCCCAAGGACAGGTAGGGGAAATTGTCATCCACGGCTGGGTAGTGATGCAGGAGTATTACAAGGACCCGGAAGCTACACGATTGGCCAAACGCAACGGTTTTTTTCATACCGGCGATTTGGGGCGTTTCGATGAAAACGGATTTTTGTATATTGTCGGGCGTAAAAAAGAAATGATTAAAGTTGCCGGGCAGATTGTTTACGCGCCGGAGGTGGAGGCCGCTTTATGTAAACATGAGGCTGTTTTGGAGGCGGCGGTCATTGGTGTGCCAGACAGCATGCGTGGGGAATCCGTCAGGGCTTTTGTGGTCTTAAAAAGTGCCGTCAATATCAATCCATTAGACATAAAATATTTTGCCCGTGAACATTTGGCCAATTTCAAAGTGCCGCAGACAATTGAAATCCGCGCTTCGTTGCCCAAAAATCGCACAG
>JAJXTI010000142.1 GCA_021783915.1 bacterium | reverse complement strand
TACCATCGAGGGTTATTGTCAGCACATCGTTCTCCGTCAAATGGCCCAAACAAGTGCCCGTTGCAGTAATCAAAAGTGTTTGGGCGCCAAGACGGGTACTGATATTTCCGTTAAAACCAAACACCAGTCCTTTATCCCAAAGCAATTTACCGATCCGGATGATTTCCTGTTTTAACACTGTTGTATTCATATTTATTTTAAGTACTTTGCAGGCACCCATTCAACCAAAGGCACATACGCATAGGTCTTATCAGAAGCGGTGGGCAAGCCTTTTAAGACCAACAGATCTTTAGGGTTCCCTAAAAAATGTTTTTTATGTTCCCCGTCTAACAAACGCAAGAGTACTTTGTGCTTTTTTGCCAGCACCGCCAAAATCAACGCTCCGATATCACATAAAGCCCCTGTATTGTCGGCATACTGACAGGCCAACACGACCTCCTTGACGTAATCTTTAAAAAATAAAAAACCAGCCATATTGTCACAGATAATCACTGGTTTAATTTTTTTGTCCAAGAAATACCGGCCATTATGTTCAGCGGCCCTTAAAGTCGGCCGACCCTCACAAATAACCACCCGGGAACCGCCTTTAGGCTTAACCTTAGTTAAAGCTCCCTGAGTCAACACCCCTTGTAAAAGAATTACAGTTTTTTCTTTAAACCCACTAGGTTTATTTATCATATTTCTTTCATAATACTGAGGTTTACCATCGACAGACTGATTAAATCTTTAAAAGATTTCATCAGTCGACCCTCCGTGTAGCCCGTCTTGGGCGGATCAGGTTAAATTCCAGCATGGATTGCAATCGCTTTCTTTATAAATTCATGAGGAACCACATCAAAACCGGGATAATAGCCGTCTACTCCTGATGGAAAAAGACGTCTGCGCTCATACAGCAAGACCTCTTGGGGCGAGCGCTGTTCGATAGGAATATCTTTTCCTGTCGCCACCTTATGAGAAGGTTGAGTCAGGGCAATCAAAGGAACACCGAATTCCTTGGCTAAAACTGCTATTTGATAACTGCCGACCTTATTGGCAATATCCCCGTTAGCAGCCGATCTGTCCGAACCGATAATGACTTTATTAACCATCCCCTCGGACATCAGAGAACCCACCACATTGTCAGCTATGAGCGTGACGGAAATGCCCGCCTGATGCAATTCCCAAACGGTCAACTTAGCTCCTTGTAAATAAGGACGGGTCTCCGTCGCAAACACGCGAATGTTTTTCCCCTGTTCTTTGGCCATTGAACACGCCATCGCCAATTCACCGGACACATTGCAGTGGGTCAAAATGCAGTCTCCCTCCTGAATACTTTCGGCCAATTGACGCACACGCTCCAGACGACGATGGCGAATGCCTTGTAAAAAACCATCTACGGTTTTGATGACCGCAGTCTTCACATCTGTTCCGCTGACAGAAGCTTTTTGAGCAACACCAAGAATGATTGCCGTCACCTCTGAAAAAGGAAACGTGGGGCGGCTCTCATTTAACGCCTGGGTAACGTTCTGGATAGTTTTCAAATCCACTTTCGTTTTAGCAGGGATTCGATACATTTCCACAACAAAGGTATTCAACACCACCAAAAATTGCCCAAAGGCCCTTGTCTTCATGGATCTTATGATCTCTACGCTCTCTTGCACCCGTCGGACTGGAATGTAACGCAATTGTCCGGGAATGAGGGTCTCATCCAAAACCATTAAAGTTTTATCCTGCCAATGAGCAGGCCAAAATAATGGGGATTCGTACATTTATTTTCCCTCTAACTGTTTAACTAATTCCAAAGCCATTTGGATAAGCATACCCTCGGCCATATAATAATCGGGGTTGATGAATCCCATCTGCCCCGAAATCAAATTGTCCGAGACCGCCAAAATAGACACGGCTGGGATCTTATAAACCTGGGCGATGGTCAAAAACGGCGCACTGACCATGTCCACCCCAATAGCCCCCTGGTCAATGACCTTGTTGACGATTTCTTTGGTCTCGCGCAAGATAGCATCAGTAGACCATACTTTTCCTTCATGAACCGTCAAAGCAGCCGTGGAAGCAAGCTTTTTAGCAATGGCGCCTAATCTTTGAGTCATGGCCGCATCCGGTAAAGTCACAAACTTATCATCTACATAATAAGGAGAAACCCCCTCACCTCGCACACAACCAGTGGTAAGGATAAAATCGCCAATCTTTATGTCTTTGCGCAAGGCCCCGCAACTGCCTATACGAATAAGCATTTTGGCCTGGGCGCTGCACAAAATTTCCGTCGTAATGGCCGTATCCGCCGCAAAACGTCCGCCGTTGATGGCTGTAACCCTTGTACCATTGATAAGGCCGGTGAACATATGATATTCCATGAATGAAAAATTCTTGACCGGGTTTTCCATTTTCTTAACAAGGCTGTCTAATCTTTCTTTAGGCCCTGGGACAATGGCATAAGAACCAATATCTTTTGGCCTTAATTGCACCATGGACATGAGATCTTTTCCACTTAAATGAACATCCCTGGTCATTTTTTCTATAGTTTCAGTAGACATGCAATTTCCTTTCTTTGAGATTCTCTCTGACGGGTAATCTCCGTTCAGACAGGCATTGCCTCTTGTTTTAAAGATTCTTTATCAATCTTACCTGTGCGATTTTTGGGCAACGAA
>JAJXTI010000141.1 GCA_021783915.1 bacterium | reverse complement strand
AAACCAAGCCGATATCTCAACGCCGGCTATGGCAAAAGGTAAATAAAAGACCAAACAATAAAGGCAAAAAGCCATCGCTCGGTCACAATATTTAATGAGCGTGCCCCTGGAAATTAGAAATGAGAAAAATGACGGGTTAGCCATACCTTAAGGGATGATTCTTGGTTTTTGTATTAACTCAAAAACTAAATCAACTATCTTTTTTTCGTCTAATTGACAGACATAATTTTCCATTTCCTTGATTTTTTTACGCAATGAAGATGCGTCAAATTCCGTCGATCGAGCCGTATAAATCTTGTTGTGCTTAGTCAAGGTGTCGTTTTCAGCATCGTGAAGGATTTCTTCATAAAGTTTTTCGCCGGACCTTAATCCGGTAAATTCTATGGCAATATCTTTACCAACAACCATACCGGACAAAGTAATCAAATTTTTAGCTAAATCATAAATCTTGATTTGTTCACCCATGTCTAAAATAAATATTTCCGCCCCCTTTCCCAAGGCCCCCGCCTGTAAAACAAGAGAAGTTGCCTCAGAAATACTCATAAAATATCTTTTGACTTCCGGATGGGTCACCGTCACCGGCCCACCCATCTCAATTTGCTTTTTAAACAACGGGACCACACTGCCGGAGGAACCAATGACATTGCCGAACCTGACGGCCATAAATTTAGTTTTGTTTCTTTTGGCTTTGGCTTGTAATAAAATCTCGGCGATTCTTTTTGTCGCCCCCATCATGCTGGTGGGGTTAACGGCCTTGTCCGTTGATATCAAAACAAATCTTTCTACGCGATAATGGGTGGCCGCATAAATCAAATTACGCGTGCCAAAAACATTATTTTTAACGGCAGAAATGGGGTTGTCTTCCATTAAAGGAACATGTTTATGGGCGGCCGCATGAAAGACAACCTTGGGTTTGTAAACAGAAAAAACGTATTTGAGCAAACGGACATCTTGAACATCCCCGATAATAGTCCTGAATTTAATATGAGAAAATTTAGTTTTTAATTCGACTTCTAGAAAATAAACATCATTTTCATTGTGATCAAAAAGGATGATCTTCTCAGGGTTATATTGGACGATTTGGCGGCAAAGTTCTGACCCAATGGAACCGCCAGCCCCCGTAATAAGCACCGTTTTATCTTTGATATAACCCTCCACGTCTCTTTTATCGATGTCCACCGGCTTACGCCCTAAAAGATCCTCCAAAAAAATCTTCCGGGGCTTAATTTCAAAAGTCCCATCGATAACTTTATGGAAAGAAGGGACTATTTTGATCTTGACATCGGGGATATCGCAACAAGAAAGGATGTCACGGAGATCTTCTCCTTTGGCTGAAGGGATCGCCAAAATAATTTCATCGATTTTATGGAACTTGACGATAGTTGAAATATCCTGGCGTCCACCAAGGACCTTGACACCATCAATTAACTGGCCTTTTTTCAAAGGATTGTCATCGATGAAACCGAGAACGGACGCGTTCAACAAAGAATTGTTTCGGCATTCATTAAGGACCAAAAGCCCTGCCTCACCTGCCCCCACAATGATGACATTTTTACTGTCCCGGGTGGCATGAGACCGAAATCTCATCCTTAGAAAGCGTGTGATAAACCTGATTCCTGAAGTCATGGCCTGGCACAAAGCCCAATCAATAACAAATATCTCAACAGGAAAATCCGTTAAATGATGCGTAAATAAAAGCGCCAAGATAAAAACTGTGGAAGAAACGGCGTTGGCCTTGAATATCTGCCAGATATCGTTCATGGTCACATAACGCCAAAATCCATAAAACAGTCCCAAAAAATAAAAGATAGATATTTTTATAAGCAATAAAAACGGAAGGGTCCGTAACATGAGTCCTGTAGCAGAGCTGTTAAGGGAAAAATCATAATGGATTAAGAAGGAAAACCAATAGGAGCCCACAATAAGAACAATATGGGAGGCCACAATGAGGGCCCTTCTGTATTTTAAAAAACCTGTCAACATAACCTGCTTTCAGTAATGCTCTTCAATATTTTTTGGGAGATACGCTCCGCGACAAGACCATACTTCTCCCTTAAATAAAGCGATGTGCCGTGGATGTCCAACATTTTCTCGGGTATCCCGATGCGTTGGAAACGGCCTTTGTATCCGACCTCTGTCAGGACTTCAGCCACTGCTGAACCGAGCCCCCCGATAACGCTATGCTCTTCAAGCGTAAATATATTTGAACAGAACCGGGCATATTTCTTAATCAATGAGACATCTAACGGTTTTAAGGTGTGCATGTTAATAAGGGCCGCAGAAATCCCTTTGTTTTTAAGCAATTCGATAGTCTGCTGGGCTTCATAAACCATGTCTCCGATAGCAAACAGGGCAATGTCCCTACCCTCTTGGACAACAATCCCTTGACCAATCTTAAACGAATATTTCCCAGGGTACTTAAAAAGCGGGTTTACTCTCCCCAGGCGAATATAAAGAGGGCCTGGAAAATCATACGAAATTTTCACTAAATGTTCCGAGTCCTCCGCCCCCGCCGGGACGACAACGTTCATATTGGGCATAGCACGCATCAACGCCATGTCTTCAATGCCAAAATGAGTAAAGCCTTCCAAGCCATAGGTAAAACCGCTTCCAACGCCGATGAGTTTTACATTTAAATTGTGATAGAGATCG
>JAJXTI010000055.1 GCA_021783915.1 bacterium | reverse complement strand
AAGCAATCACAAAAGTGGTAATCATTAGCATCCAGTTAATCACACAACCAATCGCATCAGAAACCGAACGTCCAATACCGCCGGCCACTAGGACATGGTCGAGCCCAAAAGTGTGGCTCAACTTGTCTGTATGGATGTCTTTAAGGACACCGGCCACTAACTTACCTAGGCTTCTCGCTAATAAAGTACCAATTACCAAAACAACTAAAACAGCGATAACCATGGGGACGTAACTATAGACTATACTTGCTACGGTTTTAAACGGATCCAAAATGAAGTTGATGGTATTCATATGGACCCTCCTTTCCGTTCCGGTAACAGCGGAACTAAAAGGCCTTGTTAGACCTTCTACAACAAATATAACATCTGTGAGTGCTAAATCAAGGCCCTATAGACGCTTCTGAAAAAGCGCTTTCTAATTATAAAAAAAATAAACCCCTGTAAAAACCATCGACAGGGGTTTAAAAAAATTATACATTGATTTAGTAAACTATTTCTTATTATTACTTCCGGCATCTTCTTGTTTATCTGCTTCCACACTAACATTCACAACAACGTCATTAGAAACAGCTAATCCACCTTGATCTAAAGTTTTGTTCCAAGTAACACCATAATCCTGACGGTTAAGAGTAAATGTACCATTGATTCCAATTAGTGTTTTGCCCATAGCATTGATTGGCCCAGAAATTGTAGCAGGAATTATTACTTCTTTAGTTACCCCTTTAATGGTCAAATCTCCCACAATTTCATTGGGAGTAATCTTCTTGCTGACAAAGGTAATAGTAGGAAATTTAGCCGCATCAAAAAAATCAGGACTGCGTAAATGCCCGTCGCGTTTATCATTGCGTGTATTGATACTTGCCACCTGAATAGTCACATCAATCTTGGAAGCGGCCAAATCTTTTGGGTCAAATTTGATCTGGCCAACATATTGATCGAATTGCCCACTTACATTACTGACCATCATATGTTTAACTGAAAACCCAAAATTCGAATGGACTGGATCAATTTTGTAAGTATCCGCTGCCCAAACCGGGGCGGATAAAAAACCTAATATCAATGATAAAACCAAAGTTAATTTACGCATACACCCTCCCTAGATTAAAAATTAATTTTTTATTCCGACACCTTTTTTCAAAAGCCATATATTAGCTTGCCAAAGCATCAAAGTCAAAATAATAAGAAGAATGGCGCTAAAAGCAACACTAACATCCGAAAAACCAAAAAAACCGTAACGAAAACCATCAACCATGTACAACAGAGGATTGAGTTTAGAAACATTCTGCCAAAACACAGGTAATCTCAAAATAGAATAAAAAACTCCTCCTAAATAAATCAATGGTACCAAAATAAAATTTTGGAAAATAGCTACCTCATCAAAATTCTTGGCAAATATCCCATTGATTAAAGCAACTAAAGAGAAAACAACGGCTGTTAAGACCATAAACACAATGACAATGCCTATCTGATACACCGTTGGATGCGTGAAGAAACAAGAAACCAAGAACACTAATATCCCCACGACGACCCCCCGGATAACCCCAGCGCAAACATAACCAGCCACTATCACCCATTCTTGCATGGGAGACACTAACATTTCTTCAATACTTCTTTGAAACTTCGCGCCAAAAAAAGAACTGACCACGTTACCATAGGCACTGTTAATAACCGCCATCATCACAAGCCCTGGAACAATAAAAGACATATAACTGACCCCATTAATGGGACCCACCTGTGAACCGACAAATTTACCAAAAATAATAAAATATAAAGTCTGGGTTACCAAGGGTGGCAAAAGCGTTTGGGTCCAAATCCGTAAAATTCGGACAAGTTCCTTGTGCACCAAAGTCTTAAAAGCAATCCATTGTTGTTTCATAATAATGACAAAAACAATCTTTCCAAACGCTGCCCCTTAGGGTGCACATCGGTGATATCAAAACCATTATTAATCAGTTTGATTAATAAACCATTAAGCTGTTCATCGCGATTTAAATCTACTTCCAAAGTGTACTCATCTACTTTAATGGGCTTATAAACTTCAATACCTGACAGCGACTGCATTTTCTTGACCGCAATCACATATGTTTCCTGTGTTATTAATTTATTTAAATTCCGTACACTGTCCAGACATATTATATTCCCCTCTTTAATGATGGCAGCATTACGACACATTTGCTGAACCTCTTCTAAATAGTGGGTAGTCAAAAGAATCGTCACACCCTTAGCATTAAGTTCGCGTAGATAATCCCACATGCCAAAACGCAATTGAACATCTACCCCGGCGGTAGGTTCATCAAGGATAAGAACTTTTGGTTTATGTACCAAAGCACGAGCAATCATCAATCGCCGTTTCATGCCACCCGAAAGTGTCCGGGCCATAGATATGCGCTTTTCCCATAACCCTACTTTTTTTAAAACTTCTTCGGAATTATTGACAGCGTTAGCGCGGTCTATGCCAAAAAAACCTGCTTGGGTAGCTACAATATCCTGCACTTTCTCAAACATATTAAAATTAAATTCTTGCGGGACCACACCAATGAGTCTCTTAGCTTTGTCAAACTCAGTGTCGATGTCATGTCCGAAAATTTTGACTGCCCCTGAGGTCTTATTCACTAAGCCTATAAGAATACTGATAATGGTCGTTTTCCCTGCCCCATTGGCCCCTAATAACGCAAAAAAATCCCCCTTCGCTACCATTAAATTCACATCTCTGACTGCCTCAGTACCATTTTTGTAGGTCTTGAATAAATTTTTAATTTCTATGGCATTCATAAATGACTCCTCCCTTCGGGAGGACGAATTTACCCCCGTCATTTCGATTCGATTTGCACGGCAAAACGCATCAGTGGGGGTTATCTCTTTATCACAATAACTTCTTCAATCTCAGATAAATCAACGACAGGATCCACCAAACATTCTACTGTGTGACTATTTTCGCTAGCTTGCACATCTTCTACTAAGCCAATAAGAATCCCTTCGGGAAAAGCTGAACTAAGCTTTGAAGTAATCACTCTATCCCCTACTTTCACATCCGCCCTATCCGTCAAATACTCTAACCTGCAAAGCCCCTGCAAAGATCCCTTGAGAAGGCCACTTTCACGCGTGCGCTGAACTAACGCAGCCACACTAAAGCTGGGATCAGAAACCAAAATTACCTTGGCGGTGCTGTTACCTATTTCAAAAATTCGCCCTACTACCCCTAAAGGAGAAACTACAGGCATACCAACCCTCAAACCATCTCTCTGCCCGCGGTCGATGATTAAAGAATCGTTCCAACTGGAAGGGTCACGGCCAATGACATTGGCCACAACTGAAGTATACCCCTGTGTTAGACGAAAATTTGATATCATCGCATAGCGTTTGTTTTGTTCAACTGTTTCTTGCAAATATATAAGACGGGCATTGAGAGCCTCCGCTTGTTTTTTAAGCCTCAAATATTCATCGTAAGTTTCACGATAAAAAAATAATTTCTTAAGTTCAAAAACGGGAACATCAAACCACTGCATCGGCTTGGCCGTTAAATCCAATAAAAACATTGGTCTTTGGAATCTAGGATGCAAAAAAAGAATCAGCAGAGGAACAACAAGGATACCAACGTAAATGATTTTCTTAAAATATTTGCGAAGCACATTAGTCTACTAGAAATCCAACTTGGTATGCTGAGTAAAACGTCGGCGCATGGCAGGTGTCATGTTGAGCGTCTCACCAGTACCGTTGACAACAGCTGTTAAAGGATCATCTGCCACATGCACAGGCAGTCCGGTTTCCTCAGCGATACGTTTATCCAAACCACGAAGCAAAGAACCCCCGCCAGCCATAACAATACCACGGTCAATCAAATCTGCCGCTAATTCGGGAGGGGTATGTTCCAAAGTCGATTTAGAAGCATCCACAATGGCCTGCACAGGGTCAGCCAATGCTTCACGAATTTCCACGGAAGTAATATTGATAGTCTTCGGCAACCCGGCAATTAAATCACGTCCGCGTACATCCATATTCAACTCTTCTTCCAAAGGGTAAGCGGAACCTAAACGGATCTTGATTTCCTCAGCTGTGCGTTCCCCGATCATTAAATTATAAGTCTTGCGTAAATATTCAATGATGGCCACATCCATCTCATCACCAGCAATACGGATAGATTTGGCATACACAAGACCGCCTAAAGAAATTACCGCAAATTCCGTTGTACCGCCACCGATATCGATAATCATGTTGCCTGCCGGTTCATGCACTGGAAGGCCGACACCAATGGCAGCTGCTTTAGGTTCTTCAATTAAAATGACGTGACGCGCACCCGCGTGTTCGGCAGAGTCAATGACCGCACGTTTTTCTACTTCTGTAATTCCTGAAGGGATGGCAATGACAATGGTTGGACGAAAGGAAAACTTACTAGGCTGTACTTTTTGAATAAAATATTTAAGCATGGCTTCTGTGACTTCAAAGTCCGAAATGACACCATCTTTCATTGGACGAATAGCTACAATGCTGCCTGGAGTACGCCCTAACATACGCTTAGCTTCTTCACCCACAGCCACTACACGGTTAGTGTCTTTTTCTATAGCCACCACTGATGGTTCACACAAAACAACACCTTCACCCTTAACATAAACAAGGGTCGTAGCGGTCCCTAAATCAATCCCCATGTCTTTGGAAAACAAACCTAGGATGTAATCGGAAAGTTTACGAAAAATTCTCTGAATTCGATTAAGCATAATAGCCACCATGATAACCAAAAGCTTCTTTGGTGTCAATCGATTTTCAATGCCCCCTTAAACCTAATAATTTCATATCTTTAACAAAATTAGGATAAGATTTACGGCAGGATTCTATACCTTTAATGCGGCAGCCAATTTTCATACCTAAGACTGTCCAAGCCATGGCTAAACGATGGTCATGATGGCTATCTAAAAGTTTATCAGTTTTATAAAAGCCTTTAGGTGTAATAATTAACGTAGTGCTTGTTTCCTTGACATCAGCCCCTACTCTGAGCAGTTCACTTCTTACATCACTAATACGGTCGGACTCTTTGACGCGGGCATGAACAACATTCACAAATTTTGTCTGTCCTTTGGCAAATAAAGCTAGAACTGCCATAATAGGTAATAGGTCAGGACAATTTCTCAAAGAGAATATTCCTCCCTTTAAATTGAAAGGCCCCTGTATCGAGATCGAAGATTTCGTCTTTTTAAAAACAACACCCATCTTTTTCAAGAATTCCAGAATATGTCCATCGGATTGAATTAAATCATCTTTTAAATTACCCTTTAATACAATATTCGATGACAGCAGGCTAGCAGCAGCCATGGGAAATGCCGCCAAACCATAATCCGATGGCACCATAAAATTCTTCAGGCCTTTAAATTCTTGATTGCCTTTAATTAGATATCTTCTGGGCGATAGTTGTTGAATATGGACTCCTGCTTTGGCAAGGATTTGATTAGTCATCACGATATAATCAGCAGAAACTATTTCTTTGCCTGTGATTAGAAGACAACTGTCATTTTTAAGCTGCGCCAATGCAATCAACAGCGCTGAAATAAATTGAGAACTTAAAGTCCCATCGATCTTAATGGTGCCGGATTTCAGCGCTCCGCCTTTATAGATAATTGGTACAGATTCTTTTGCTCCAGTACCATGAATATCCATGCCCTGGCGGCGTAAAGTTTCGCATAAATGATGGTTAGGCCGACCGATGATGGTACCCTTACCTTTAATTATGGCATGGCTGGTATGAAAGGGTAACAGCGGCAGTAAAAAACGCAAACTGGTGCCCGATTCATCAACGTGAAATACTTTTTCGCCGGCTTTTAAAGCTTGGGAAACATTTTTGGCTACGGTAGCATCTTCGCAATCAGAAACATTGATTCCCGAAAAACCACCGCGGATACCAACAAAAAAAGCTCGGATAGAATAAGACTTTGAAGCAGGTAACTGAATTTGGCCTTTTAAAACAAAGGCCTGCTTAACATCCAATATCATGATTGTTTAAGTACCACAATATCGTCCTTGTGGATCTTTTGGCTGGAAAACGGAGGAACAAAATCTGCAGCAGACATTTCATCTTGAATACGAGAAATTTTTACATCACCTAAATATTCATCCCCCCTATAAACAGAGAGGACATCCCCTAATTTGACCCCTTGCTTAGTGCCAAGACTACAAATGACAAATTCCGTTTCTTTATCTACACTCAAAATCCGTCCACTATTTTTTTCTTGACCATTAATCACAATCTTACCTAATTCCATCTTATCTTTGGTTTGAGACGGAGCGACAACTTCACCAAGCTTTTGTTGATTATAAGAATTTACTTGCTGGGTCATTGCTTGGAGTTTAGCATCAGTCTGTTGCTTAGCCTCTTCAATATCATTTATTTTAATCAATAAGTTTTTGGTTTTATCTTGCTCAGCTTTCAACAGCTCCTGGTTTTCCTGTAATTTCTTGGCTGTATCATCCAAGTCAGCACGGATGGCATCTTTTTCTTTTTTAGCTGCGTCAATGGCATCTTTTAAAGAGGCATTCTCTTTCTTAAGCGCATTATGCAAACCTTCATTAAGTTCAATCTCATCCATCAAATTATTAATTTTGGTATCAGCTTCTTTATTTTTATCCTGTAAAAGGGTCAACTGTTTTCTAGCATCCTTAAGATCCGAGGAAAGTTTGTCCTGCTGCTGTTGGCTTTCTTGAAGTTGTACCTGTAAATCTTTACGCATCTGGCTTTCTTTTTGATACATAAAAAAGCCTATGGCTGTTGAAGATACCAGCAATATCACAATTAAAACAATAAAGATGGTAAAAGTTTTTCCTTGAATATTATTCATGGTATACATTATAAGAAAAACTTAATTCTAGTAAAGGGTAAATTTCTCTAAATTTTCTTGCAAGAATTCTACCGGTGGTGGGCAAGAAAATTCAATAAACTGTTTTGTTATTGGATGGTTAAAATAAATACTTTGGGCGTGCAAAGCTAATCTTGGAAAATTTTCTTTACGGCCATATTTCTCATCACCCAAAATGGGGTGCCCCAGATGTTTCATATGCACTCTAAGTTGATGTGTCCGTCCAGTTTGTGGATAAAGGGCTACCAGTGTTGATTTTTTAAAACGCTTTAATACCTGATAGAGGCTAACAGACTCTTTGCCCTGACCTTCCTCTACAATACGGCGTTGGTCGTGGTATCTTTGGTGGCGGCCGATTTCAGCATCAACCACCCCCTGATCAAATTGTACAATCCCTTGTACACGTGCCACATAACGTTTAACCACAGTGTGCTTTTCAAACTGCCGGGCCAGCCGTGCGTGGGCCACGTTAGTTTTAGCTATGACAATAAGACCGGAAGTGTCTTTATCTAACCGATGCACAATACCCGGCCGTACAGGGCCATTGACATCTGAAAGTTCTTCAAATCTGCCTAACAAAGCATTAACTAAAGTCCCACTGCGGCCACCAACGGCTGGATGTACAGTCATGCCCCCAGGCTTATTAATGACCACAATATCGGGATCTTCATAAAAAATATCCAACGCCATTTTTTGAGCCGGTAAGTCTTGGGGCTCTAAAGACCTGGGATCAATGTCTACTTCTACTCTATCTCCAGCAACAACTTTATGTTTAGTCTTAGAAGACATCCCATTAACTGTGACTAATTTGGAATCAATGAGTTTTTTGACAAAACTACGGGAAGGGACATTTTCAATGACAAGGGTTAAGTATACGTCCAGACGTAAATCTTGGTGGGCTTCTTCAACATTGAATTTATACTTCATTTTCTAAACCGCCTCAGGAGCACAAGGCCTACGATAAAAATCACCAAAGAAGTGTACTGGAACAAGCTTAAGCCAAACCATAGATTATCATGGTCAGCTCGGAAAAACTCCACTATAAAACGCTCAATTGCGCCTAACCACAAATATAAAATGAAAATCATACCTACACGATGGGGCTTGGTTTGCACATATTTTAAAATAAGAAACGCTAAAAAGAGCCCTCCTGCTTCAAACAATTGTGTTGGAATAAGCTTGGCTTGATGGACTGGAAAATAAATTCCCCATGCTGCGGGCCTGCCATAACAACATCCATTTAGAAAACAACCAATACGCCCAATGGCCTGCCCTAAAGCAACATAGGGCGCAACCAAATCTAATGTAAACCTTAAAGGCAATTTCTTACGATGGACAAACCAAATGCCGGCCCCTAAACCACCAACCAACCCCCCTTGCCAGGCCAAACCACCGTGTTGGATCATGATGATTTCCAAAAGGTTCTGCTTAAAATAGTCCCAATACAAAAAGACATAAAAAATCCTGGCCCCTAACATACCCCAAGCCACCGTCCAAAACATCAAATCAAAAATCACATCAGAAGAAATTTTATAAGTTTTTGCGTCTTTACTTAAAGCCCAGGCACAGACAAGCACGGCCAAAGCTATCATGACGCCGTAGGAATAAATTGTAATAGAACCGATTTTAAAAAGAATGGGATGCATATAATAATCCTTTACTCTTAATCTTTATGAGAAGGTATGCATTTAAAAAGGATGATCCCTGCTCCAATAGTAATTGCGCTGTCAGCAATATTAAACACTGGCCAGATGCGGAAATCAATAAAATCAATCACATAACCCAAATAAATCCGGTCAATTAAATTACCGATGGCCCCTCCCAATATTAAGGAAAATGCCGCTATATAAATACGGCTTAATTGTTGTGTGTGTCTGTAATAATAAACGTTATAAATCAACAGTCCCGTCAAAACCAAGGGAATGATGATAAAAACAAAACCGCAGTCTTTAAGCAAACCGAAAGCAATGCCCGTATTATGGACAAGGGTAAAATGAAAAACATTCTTAACAACGATAAGGGATTCGTTTAAATCCAGAAGATGGGAGAAAAAAATCTTGCTGAGCCGGTCTACAATAACGACGCCAAAAACGCCAGAAAGAAAAATAACAATGTCGATTTTGGAACGCTTTAAATCATTCATGAAAGCCTATCTACGCCGTGATTCAAGTTTCTCTTGGCACTTCAAACAGGTCTGGGTCTGTGGCAAGGCTTTAAGACGCGTTGCGGCAATAGGTTTTTTACATTCTAAACAAATCCCGTAGGTGCCATTCTCAATGCGAGCCATGGCCTGGTCAACACACATTAAAAGTTCCCGGTCATTGGCAGCCAACCCC
This sequence comes from bacterium, assembly GCA_021783915.1. Classification (GTDB taxonomy): domain Bacteria; phylum Omnitrophota; class Gorgyraeia; order Zapsychrales; family Fredricksoniimonadaceae; genus JACQCF01. The sequence goes on along the minus strand of JAJXTI010000055.1, from coordinate 2,810 downwards.
ATGGCAAATTCACGGTCATACATATCGGTAGCTACGTCTGCCATATGCAAAGCGTGGCCGGAAACATCCCCTCCACGGTCATTGGAGCTACCGCTGTTATCATTGGAAAGGTTCTTGATATCACCCAAAATCTGTTCTTTTGTCTTAACCAGCAGTTTTCTATAAATTTCAAATTTAGGGTTGATCTTGATTTTTTTATTTTTTGCAGGCATTGAATATTTCTCCTTATGTACGGTTTTGATTGACCTGCCTGCCGACAGGGCCAAGCCTTACGCCAAATTTTCTACCACTTGGGCACAACGCAAACATAAACCCGGATGTTTTTGGTTTTCCCCTACATCCGTACGGTAATTCCAACAGCGGCCACATTTGCTACCATCCGCAGGATGAACTTCAATCTCAGTCTGCGCAAAATAATCGTTTAATCCCGCCGTGATCGTAACCTCTTTCTTCAATAACACTTGAGAAACAATAAAATAAGAGGCCAAGCTGTCTCCAAACTCTTTAAGATAATTTAAATCGCGATCGCTTGCGGTCTTAATGACGACCTTGGCTTGTAAACCGCTGCCAATGGCCCCCTTCTTTCTTTGTTCATCTAAGGCCTTAAGCACAAAAGAACGCAACTCCATAAGAACATTGAATTTCTTTTCAATATCCTTAGACTCCCAAGAACTCTCAACTGCCGGCCAAGTTAACAGGTGTACGCTCGAAATTTGAGAACTTCCTTTGTTCTTAGGGCTTATGGCAAATATTTCCTCCGAGGTAATGACCATCATAGGAGCAATCATTCGCGTTAAGCAATCGAGAATATGGTAAAGAACTGTCTGCGCTGACTTTCTTTGGTCTCCCAAAGCTGGGCAAGTATACAATCGGTCTTTAAGGATGTCAAGATAAATGCTGGAAAGCTCTTCATTACAAAAACTATGGATAATTTTGTATACTTTTACGAAATCATAAGCCTCGTAGGCTTCGTCAGTGGTCTTAATTACATGAGCTAAACGGCCCAACGCCCAACGATCTAAGTCCAAAAGCCGAGAATAATCTAAAAGGTCTTTATCAGGATTAAAATCACTCAAATTCCCTAATAAATAACGCACTGTATTTCGGATTTTACGGTAAGAATCGACTAGACGGTCAATAATCTCTTTGGATATTCTCACGTCATCGTTATAGGAACTGGAGGCAACCCATAGGCGTAAAATTTCCGCCCCACTTTGATTGATCAGGTCTTGAGGAGAAATGACATTCCCCAAAGATTTAGACATCTTTCTACCCTGGCCATCAACCACGAAGCCATGGGTCAAAACCTGGCGGTAAGGTGCCCTGCCATCAATGGCAACCGAAGGGATCAAGGAAGACTGGAACCAGCCGCGATGCTGGTCAGAGCCTTCCAAATATAAATCCGCCGGCAACGGTGTATTCACCAAGGTATGAAACACTGCTTGATGACTGACTCCGGAGTCAAACCAAACATCGAGAATATCCTGCGTTTTTTCAAAACTATTACCGCCGCAATCGGAGCATTTGAATCCGTCCGGCAACAAATCTTTCAATTCTTTTTCAAACCACACATCACTGCCTTCGGTTTTGACTAACTGCGCCAAATGGTCAATGACCTCGATGAATAATTTATGTTCTCCCTTGCACCCCCCACACACTAAGGCCGGGATTGGCACGCCCCACAAACGTTGACGGGACAAGCACCAGTCCGGACGGGTGGAAACCATGCTTGAGATTCGCTCTTTACCCATCAAAGGGACCCATCGGACATCATTCTCAATGGCCTGCTGAAGTTTTTTTCTTAAATCATTATGGTCAACTTTTAAAAACCACTGCTCAGTGGCACGGAAGATCACAGGGTTCTTGCAGCGCCAGCAATGCGGATAGGAATGTTGAATGTTTTCCGTAAAAAATAAAAGACCCCGGGACTTTAAATCTTCAATGATAGGTTCATTGGCTTTAAATACATGGTGACCGGTAAACGGCACACCATCGTCACTAAACACACCCCTGCTATTGACCGGCATGAGTACAGGCAATTTATATGCCAAACCTGTTTGGTAGTCTTCCTGACCATGTCCTGGAGCAGTATGAACTAAACCAGTGCCATCTTCCTTGGTTACATAAGCAGCTGAAACTACTGGACAATTTTCAAGCTTGTTAAAGGGATGTTTATAAGTGATGCCTTTTCTTAAAAACTCACTACCTTTAACTTCTTCAACAACCTTAAATTGTCCAGCATCAAGGACTTTAGACAAAACATGTTTAGATAATCCTTTTTCAACAACTAATATTTGTTGACCATTATCTGCAAAGACATAAGTAAACTCCGGATTCACTGCTACCGCTACATTCGCTAATAATGTCCATGGTGTTGTTGTCCATACTAACAAAAACACTCTTTTTTCTGACATAAATCCAAACTCTTGCGGATTATTAAGTTGAAATTTCACATATACTGTAGGAGATGTTTTATCTTCATGCTCCACTTCTGCCTCAGCCAAAGCAGTTTCACAGCTAAAACACCAATTAACAGGCTTGAGGCTGCGATAGACATAACCTTTTTTGACCAAATCTCCCAAAGATTTTAAAATCCAATACTCATAACTGGGTGCTAATGTTAGATACGGGTCGTCCCACTGGCCCCAAATCCCTAAACGTTTAAACTCTTCCCGCTGGATACCGACAAATTTCATGGCATAGTCATTGGCCTTCTTGCGAAAAATCACTGTATCAAAGTCCCCTTTTTTGGCTTTCAAGTCTTTGAGCAATTGGTGTTCGATAGGCAAACCATGGCAGTCCCAGCCGGG
>JAJXTI010000054.1 GCA_021783915.1 bacterium | reverse complement strand
CGGCCAACCCCGGGCGACGAAGAACTTCCGCGTAAAGCCCTTCAGTAGGCAAAAATAAAATCCCAAAATCCGTCGTAAAAGGAGGATCCAAATATTTGTCCCGGATATTCTTTGCTTCCACTTTGAGCCGCATCTCCAGCGCTTTGGTGGCTTGCTCAACCAGGTCTAATTGTCCGGCTTCTTGGGCATTCTGTAAGCGCTCATAATCCTCCGTAGGAAATTTAGCATCGATAGGTAAATACACCGGCCTATCATCCGCTCCCGGCAATTTGATAGCGAATTCCACCGGGTCGTGGCTATTAGGTTTGGTGATGCAATTACGCTCATACTGTTCAAGGGTCAAAATCTGCTCCAAAAGGTTCCCCAATTGCGTCTCTCCCCATGTCCCTCGAGTTTTCACATTGACCAAAACTTTTTTTAAGTCCCCCACACCGACGGCCAGGCTCTGCATCTCACCCAGCCCCTGGTGGACTTTTTCCAGGCGATCACTGACAAGTTTAAACGATTCCCCTAATCGTTTCTCAAGCGTAGCGTGCAATTTCTCATCAACGGTTTCGCGCATCTTCTCAAGCTTTTGGCTGTTGTCTTGTTGGATGTCGCCAAGTTTTTTTTCCACTGAATCACGGATACGTTCCAGCTTCTGCTCATGCATCTGGGAAAAAGAACTCAGATTTTGGGACATAATTTGCTGGCTACGGTCTTGGTTTCTCTCCAGAGCGCTTTGACGTACAAGGACCATGACCAATAAAACGATTGCGGCTATTGTTAAGGTCATTAAAACGATTGTTACCATTGGATTTTTTCCTGCTTGTATTGAACGAGTTTCCCTTTGCCATCAAAATACAGATACACTTTGTCCCGTGCTTTTAAAGGCAACGCGTAACGGTAAAGCCATCGCTCTTGTTTGTGCCCAGCCACACCGGCAACTTTAATCACAATAGGATCTCCAAAGGCCTTGCGTACGCTTCTTTGGTCGGAATACTGCTTTATGGCCCCTGTATTGACCGCTGCCAATAAAGCGTCATACCTGGCATCGACCCGGTTGATAATTCTTTGCTGTTCTTCCTTGTCCCTAGTATAGTTGCCCAGGGTGGAGAGTTCATCCATTTTACTTAGAACATAGCAACCGCAAAGACCAAAACACAACACCACCATCAATAAAATCTTAAGTTGTCTCATGGGACTATTTAGAGATGTCAATTTTTTCCTGCTGTAATTTGTCTAATGTTACCGCAATTTCTCTTAATCGTCTCTGAATTTCTTTTAGCCTAACGCCATATTCCTTGATCTTATCGGGGTCGCGCCCGAATGTCTCACTTAAGAAGCGCGCCTTGACATAACTCTCCGTTTCAAGGTCTGTTTTTCCCTTTTCTAAAGCCCTTGTTTCTTTCTTTATTTCTTCCAGACGGCGCAGGGCCTGGTTATGTTTGGCATGGGCGTCAATGACTTGTGCCGCAAGCTTAGGATGATCCTTTTCTTGCTTCTGTTTCTTTATTTGCTCTTGGGCCGCGACCTTGACGGCATCGGCTTTCTGCTTTTGTTGGATCTGCGTACCGGCTTTTCTTTCCAAGTAATAATCCAACCCGCCATGATAATGCTTTAAAACTCCGTTATTGACTTCTACCATATGCGTGGCTATTTCTTGCATAAAGAATAAATCGTGGCTAATAAATAAAAGAGTCCCCTGGTATTTCTTAAAACAACTCGTCAATGCCTCCACCCCATCGATATCCAGATGGGTTGTCGGTTCATCTAAACAAATGAAATTAGGAGGGCTCAACAACAGTTTGGCCAGAATCAAACGGCTCTTTTCCCCGCCGGAAAGCACGTGGACGGGTTTAAACACATCGTCTCCTCTAAAATTAAAAACTCCCAGAAGTGTACGCGCTTGGGCTTGCGGAACACTACGCTGCGTTGCGGACATAAGCTCCTCGAATGCGCTGCGGTTTGGAGTCAATACATCCAAACGTGTCTGGGAAAAATAACCTAAATCCACCTGATGGCCCAGCTTATAGTTGCCGCTATCAAAAGGCACAATTCCGGCGGCCATCTTCAAAAGCGTGGACTTGCCCGCCCCATTGGGCCCCACCAAACAAATTTTCTGGCCACGGGTAATTTCAAATTCCATGTTCTCATAGACTTTTTTATCTTGATACGATTTGCAAATCTTATTCATAGTCAAGACGGTATATCCGCTCTCACGGGTTTGGGGAAACTCAAAATCACGGATGGAATGTTTCTCCGGCGGGATTTCAATTTCATCAAGGCGCTCAAGCTGCCGGCGCTTGTTGCGCACAGCCCCTGAAAAATTCGGCTGCGCGTGAAAACGTTCGGCAAATCTCTCCAACTGTTCACGTTTTCTCCCAACCACCTTGGCTTGTTTCTCTAGAGAGCGCAACCGTATGGCCTTGGCTTCCTCGTATTCCTCATAATTACCCTTGACCTTGGCCGCACGCCCCCCTTCCAAGACAATCGTGTAATTGGTAACGTCATTAAGAAAAATTTTATCATGAGAAATCATTAAAAATGTACCAGGGTATTGGGCCAAATAACCTTTAAGCCAAAGGGTCGCTTCCAAGTCCAAATAGTTGGTCGGCTCATCCAGCAGAAGAAGGTCATACTGATAGACCAAAAGTTTGGCCAATTGCGCACGCATCTGCCAACCGCCAGAGAGCTGTATAATAGGTTTATGGAACTCTACTTCTTTGAACCCCAGACCGCTTAAAATTTTTTCCGCCTTGTGCTCTGAATCATAAATGCCGCCTTTCTCAAGCTGTTCTAAGACATCACCATAACGCGTTGAATCGGCCTTATGTTCATCTTCCAATTTATGCTTTTCATCGAGTAGTTTGCGAATTTCATCATTGCCACTGGTCATCTCATCCATGACCGTCCTTTGGGAGGGATACTGCGCCTCTTGAGCCATGTAACCGATCTTAATGCCCTTTTGAATTTGCACACCGCCGGAAGATGGCTCTAACTGGCCCAACAAAATCTTAAACAAGGTGGTCTTTCCTGCGCCATTAGGGCCAGTCAAACCTATGCGCTCATTGGGAAAAATGCTTAAAGTAATGTTATTAAGCAACAGTCGCTGGTCAAAGTTTTTAGAAATGTTGAGTAAAGTAATCATACGCCATCCTCTACATCTAATATGACTCCACTTCCTGTTGACTTAAGTGCCGCCACACGCCCGGTTTTAAATCACCCAAGACCAGTGGCCCGATACTTATACGTTTTAAAAAGATTACCTGATGGCCAACGCTTTTTAACATCAGACGAATTTGCCGCTTTCGCCCTTCATGGATGGTCATCAGGAATTCTGTCTCTGCGTCTCCTCCGGAGACTGTGCCATTATAACGGACTTCTTTGAGACGGCAAGGAGCAGTTTTTTCGTTCTCTATTATGACCCCTTGCTGCAATTGCTTCTGGCTATCTTGGGTCAACTTCCCCCTCACGCATACCAAATAGGTTTTATCCAAATGGAACTTCGGATGCGTCAGCCGATAAGCAAAAGCACCATCATTAGTTAACAGCAAAAGCCCTTCACTGTCACGGTCAAGCCTGCCTACAGGTGATAAATAATGCAGGTGCTTAGGGAGTAAATCTAAGACCGTCTTGGCCGCATGAGGGTCATCTTTTGTTGTTGTATACCCCACAGGCTTGTGAAGCATAATGTAGGTATAGTTACAAATGGCTACCCTTTTGTCATCCACACTGATATCTTCGCTGCCGCTGACTTCTGTTGAGGGTTCTTTTTCAATTTCCCCATTGACCCTGACACGTCCGGATTGTATGACACTCATCGCTTCTCGCCGGGAACAGACACCATTATGGGAAAGGAAAACTTGTAAGCGCATGGGGCAATATCAGTATTTCTTGGCTGAACGGCGTATGATAGGCTGGGTTTGGGCCAGACTACGCTGGCGCATGGCTTCATAAATGACAATCGCCGCACAAACAGAAACATTCAGTGAGTCTGCCTTACCTTTCATGGGGATTTTCATATCCATATTGGCATTGCTACACCAAAAATCACTTAAACCCTTATCTTCACTGCCAAGGACAATGGCCATAGAACCGGTCAAGTCCACGTCAGTATAACTCTTATCACTCTGGGGACAAAGGGTGCAAGTTTTAATTTTATAGCGATCCAAGAAATCTTGGATCGCTTGGTTGTCCGCAATCGCCGTCGGAACGCTAAAAACCGTACCCGTGCTTGCTCGGATAACATTAGGGTTAAACAAATCTGTTTTGGCATCAACCAATAAAAGGCCATCCACGCCTGCCGCGTCACACGTACGCAAAATCGCCCCTATATTACCTGGTTTTTCCAAACCTTCCGCAATGACATATAAAGATTGCCCCGAGGGCTTAAGATCTGATAAAGACCTTTGCGGAATATGGCTAATGGCAACAAGCCCTTCCATGCGCTGTCCAAAAGCAACTTTTTCAAAAACGGACTCAATGACCTCGACGATTTTGACCTGTTGCTGTTTGAGCAAGCCCAACAAATGGTACTCTTCGCGCCCTTCCAACAAACCAGGGCAGACGAAAACCTTATCGATTTCGACTCCGGCATCATAGGCACGATAAATTTCACGTACCCCGTCAACCAATGTTAAGCGGCTTTCCCGTCGGGTTTTAGCATCACGTAAAGCTATCACCTGTTTTATGGATAAGTTTTGTGAACTTGTAATGAATTCTTCAGACATTAGTCAGTACTTTCTCAATAGGTTTATTGATATCAAAAGTTGATGTAAACCAAGAACGAATTATATCTTTCTTTCTTGATGACCACAAGTCTTTCCACGTTTCCCATCCACTTCTTGGTCCCGCACGGTTGACCCAAGGACTGTTAGGATAATAACTGAGGATCCCATCAGGAAACATATGACTTTTCACGGCCTTATACGTCCAATAGGTACGATGGAATTGGAATTCATCGAAACATGCCAAGACATCTTTAAGCCACTTATCCTCCCCATAAATTCCACCGCGGCTATTGATACCGTATTCACCCACAAAAATAGGGACCTGACGGGCCTTAGATAATTTCTCATAACCGGACAAAAATAAACACATGGCATCCTTATCCCAAACACCCGAAGATGATTTCAAAGGATAACAAAGGCCAGGAACAAAATTAAATGTAAATTCCAAGGGCGCGTAATAATGCACGCTTAAAGACAGGTTGTCATCCGAGAAATCTTCCAAAACACTTATGTCTTGCGCCCAACGGCTACCTTCGACAAAAAGAATATGTTTGCGATCAATACGACGTATTCTCTTTATGAGCTCTTTATAAAAACGGTTCAAAAGTTTGACGTTTTCTATAATCGGTTCATTTAGAAGATCATAACCGACAACAGCCGATTCATCTTTAAAATGGTCACTCAAAAATTCCCACAGAGCATAAGTCCTGTTTTGATTATTTTTATTGTTCCATAAATCTGCGGAACCTAAACTGTCCGAATGCCAATCGTGATTTTGGGCCCCAGGGGCCGCATGCAAGTCCAAAATCACCCGTAAACCGTGCTTCTTGGCCAAGCGTACCGCTTTATCCAAATATTTTAGGCCCAGAGGATCATATTTATACGGTCTAGTCTCAATAAGGCGGCAGTTAAAAGGCAATCGAATAACATTCATACCCCATCCGGCCACTGTTTTAAAGTCTTCTTCAGTTATAAAAATCCTTCGAAACTCAAATTCCAATTGTTCGAGGACTTTTTGTCCCAGTGTTTTTCTGAAATCTTTCTTAAACACCTGTTCAGCCACGTTGGGCGCATGCGTGAAATACGCTTCCATCATCAGCCAACCGCCAAAATTGACCCCATGCAATAAAACCCGATGCCCCTGTGCGTCGACAATAAAATAATCTTGTGTTTTAAGAAAGTCCATGTCCCTAACCTTTAAAGGTTACATCATAACAAAGAATATTTCTGTAAAAAATTTCTAAAAGATTCTTTTAGTTGGGGATCACTAATTAAGGCTCCGTCATTGTGTCCGCCATGGATAACCAGAAATTCTTTTGGGTCAACTGCCATCTCATAAAGTTTTCTTCCCATACCAAAAGGCACAATATGATCTTGAGGGCTATGCATGAATAATTTGGGGATAATAATTTTATAAATCTTAGAAATAGAATCAAATCGAATACTCATCAGAAATGAAGGCAAAAAAGGATAAATGCGTTGGGCCATATCTTTGGCCGAAGTCAACGATGATTCTACAATCAAAGCCGCCACTCTTCTTTGAGTGGCAAGATCAATCATGACAACCCCTCCCAAAGAAGCGCCATAGGCAATAATACGATCGTGATCAATGTCGGAACGGTTTTGCAAATAATCATAAGCGGCCTGAGCATCTAAATATACTCCTTTTTCTGTTGAGTTCCCTTGGCTCCTGCCATATCCGCGATAGTCAAAAATCAGCACATTTAAACCCAAATCATGAAGAAATCTGAGCCTCATGACCCTGTCGCCCATGGTACCGGCATTGCCATGGGCAAAAATGATAGTGGACGCTTTGGGATCACTTTTGATTAACCAAGCATTAATTTTTACCCCATCGGCGGTGGTCAAATATAAATCCTCATAAGACATCTTGGCTTGGGAGGGGGTAGAGTTTAAGTATTTGCCGGGGAAAAAGACGCCCGTGTGTTCTAAATATCTGACCAAAGAAAAGATACCGATGAATAAAACAAAAAAAGTAACAATCAAAGTCGTCATAAGTCGACGGAACATATTAGAAAGTTCTTAAAGGAATCAGAGATACCATAAGTTTTATAGCTTTCAAGACATCTTCTATCCGGCAAGGTTTCACCAAATAATGATCTGCCTGTAAATCAAAACTCTTTTGCATATTTTGGATCTCATCTATGGCCGAAATAATGATCACGGGAATCCATTTCTTCGATGGAGGATTGGCCCGCAATTGACTGAGCACGGCAAAACCATCCATATAAGGCATGACCAAATCCAGAACCACCACATCAGGGATTTCACTTTGAATTTTCTCCCACGCCTCTTTACCATCGTGGGCTGTGACCACGCCAAAGCCCGTAGAAGTCACTTTATGGACCATAATCTCAAGGACAGCGGGCTCATCATCAGCCATTAAAACTTTAATTACGGACATAAAGCTTTCTCCTATCTGGCCGAGGAATATTGTTTAAGATCGTAGCATATATCTTTTGCAGGCATGGCAATACGGTCAATTTTTACATCGGCTTTAGCAAAGAATGTCTCCGCCATCGTATCATGATAGTCGGAAAAAATGACCACCCGTTTGACCCCGGCCGTAATGAGAGCTTTGGCGCAGGTCGTGCAAGGCATATTCGTGACGTAAGCCGTAGTCCCCTCCACCGCATGACCTCGACGGGCAGCCTGAATAAGCGCATTCATTTCCGCATGTACAGTCCGTACACAATGATTATCCACGATTAAACAACCAACATCCTCACAATGGTCATCCCCTGGGATTGAACCATTGTAGCCTGTAGCGATGACATTTTTATTTTTGGCCAGCACACAACCACAATGCATGCGTGGACAGGTCGCCCGTTCAGAGGCCAGCATTGCTAATTTTAAGAAATATTCATCCCAATCTGGTCTTTTAGCCATAATCACCCCTTTTATAGACCTAAACCCATACTACCTAAGGATTGTTTCAACTGTGTCATTGTTTGCTGAAAAAGCAGGTACAGCCACCATGAGACAGCAATCACTACAATACTTATAACAATTTTTACAAACAAAGAATAGCGCGGATTCATCCATATCAAAGGCAGGGCCAATGGCCCCACCGTGCAAACAGCCAAAATAATCATCGAGGTACGGCAATACCACGGCTCTTTTGGTTTTTGATTAAGGAATTCCCCGCAGTGTTTGCATTTTATCGCTTCGTCTTGGATTTCTTCAGCGCAAAAAGGACATTTTTTCATACTTTATATTCCAAAATCAATCTGATAAAGCCAAATACCATATAAATATGATATTCACGATAGGTACAATAGTCAAAATTCCTAACCAAGCCGGTTTACCACAGGCCTGCGTAACCCCTATCCACAAATATAAAGTAACACCAAAAGAAATTATTAAAAAAATGATGTTGATAAAAGGAATATAGACCAGCACATAAGAAAACAAAACCCAATAGGGGCGTTTTGCCATTTTACAAATCAGATAAAACTGGACCAAAGGTATCCAGGCTAACCAAGCTGGCCCTTCATTTAATTTAATGGCAATTTTATAAAGAGGAAAACAAAAAAGAAAATAAAGCAAAAGTATAAAAAATAAAATAAAACTCATCATACCAATACCAAGTACCGGTAAAAAACCTAAAGAATGTTGCCTCCTTGATTGGGATGAGACCTTAAAAGAGTTGCTAACAGGCACCTGTTGCTGTGGCGGCGTTTGGGAGACAACAGGTTCGTCTTTCTGGACAGTAGCGGTGACTTGCTCAATAGCTTGGGCAGCGGCTTCTGCCCGTGGCTGTGCAATAGCTGCAGCAGAAACTTGCACAGGGGCGGTTGAAAAATTTGATTTTTTTGTTTTTACTACGGCAGCTTCTTGTTTAACTGATTGAACCTCGACCTTCCTCCCATCTATTGAGTCAATTTCGTCATTATAATATGTTACGGTCAACCCGACACCGGAATCAAATTTGATATATTGCCCTGTTTGTTCTATGATTTTTCCCTCTAACTTCTGGCCCGACTTTAATATGACTTGCGAAGCCAAAGCAAAAGATATCGTTCCCAACCATATAACCAAAATTAAAAAAGCCTTCTTCACATCACACCTCCTGTTGTACTCAAAGGCAACGGCTCATAACCACAATTTAAACTCGTTAAGAAATATAACGATAACGATCGAAAAAAGACAGCGACTGGTAAATATAGCAACATCAAAACAACCACAGATACCAAGAAATAAGGTATGCCTAAAATGATGGCTATCAGCCATAAAAGTGTCTTGAATTTCCAGAAAAGCAAGGCAAAAGGGACGGCGATAATAAAACCTGTCAAACCTAACACTATTACGGTAATGACTGCAAAAATACCGGCGGCTATCCCCACCACAATACTAATCCCAAAAGACAAAAATATAAAAAGCCAAATATCTTTAGCATTATTGCTATAAATCTCCCAGAATTTACCCCATGCTTTTATAAAACTGCAATTGTCCATGGCCATCAAAGTCACAATTTGAGGATAAATGATACAGGCAAAAATACAACTAACAATCAGGAAAATTACCACCAGTAAGGCAAACGAAACCCCCAACGATAAAACTGTCATAAAATCAGGCATAAAATTGAATTTAAAACTTCCTTTCGTTATCATAGAAATGACAAGCCAAGCAATCCCCCCTCCGATCAACAAAAAAACGACAGACACGATAAGATTAAGATTAAATAACGACTCCCCTTGTTTTTTATACCGCTTAAAAGGCTCACTAATGGTATCGGTATTCTTGACAATGGCCTCCCACCAAACAAATTCAAATCGAGCCCCGAGCCACATAAAAACAACCATTATTCCCACCAGCAGGAAACCGGCAAAACAAACCAGTCCCCAAACTTGTGGCCGTAACTGTTCAATCCAAATGACCGGATTGAAGAACGGGGAGAGCCCGGAAACAACGGTCTGCCGGGAAGATGTTACAGTCTTTGTAACGCCATTAGCCGACGAAGAAATTACTTTGATACTCGAAGTCTTGATGGCCGAAGCTTTAGTGGGGGTATGATAGGAAGGGCCAAAAACATTAAAATGAAACCCACCGGATGTCAAAGACCCAGCAAGAAAGGCAATAAAAACAAGCCTTAGCCATTTCCTAAAAGCAAATGGTTTAAGTAAAACAAGTTCTGTACGATTAATACTCTGGTGGATTAAAAAAGAAAATTTGACCTGGCGCATTTTCTTAATTATACAATAAACATTACTTTATATCTTTAAATGTCGGATTATTTTTTCTATGCCTCTTTCGAATTCCTGGGGTTGAAGTAAAAGGCTCAAAACCAGGTATCCTTCTTTATCAAAATCAAAAAAAAGCCAGGATGAACTAATACCTGTTCTTGTTCAAGTAGGCTTAAAACAAAAGACTCCTCTGATTTAATGAAAGGCTTATGAATGACCGCATACCAACCCCCATCAACAGCCAATGGCTTTAAATTGTGTTGATGTAAAGTGCTTATGTTCTGATTTACCTTGTCGAGGATTTGTTTCTGGACAAGACTTTCTTCCATCAACCATGAAGCAAGGGCATTTTGAACTGGAGCATTGACCGACAAATAAGTATCCGCAATAATTTCCAACCGTTGCATGGCTGTGTCCACGATAGTATTGGGACCATTAACAGCAATCCAGGACAATTTCATCTGGGGCAACCCCAAAATCTTGGATATGCCGCTTAAAACGAAAGTCAAAACCTCATTGTTAAGGCACAAGCTATATGGATTAATGTGTGTATTGAGCTGATAATCAAAAAAGACCTCGTCAGAAATAATGGCCATATGGTTCTTTAAACACTGCTCATTTAAAAAGGCCATATCGTCAGCGTTTACATAAGAACCTGTAGGATTGTTAGGATTCACTAAAATTACGGCCTTGGTCTGAACAGTCATCAAGCTTCTGAACGCTTGCCTGTCGATACTCCATGCACCGTTATAAACCAGGGGATAATAATCGGACTCGACATCATGAAGTTCCAACAAGAACTGGAACAAAGGGTAGCTGGGTTTAGGAACGAGGACATGGTCACCCGGATTGGTTAATAGCTTTAACAGAAATGAATACCCTTCAGAAGTACTGGAAGTCAAAATAATTTTATCGGAAGAAATAGTGATCCTTTTCCTTTGGTAATAATCGGCAATGGCCCGACGGGCGAGTCCGATACCCTTAGCTTCAGGAGTATACGTCAAATTATTCTGGTTAGTGAACGCTTCAAGCCATAAACGAGGGTAAACAAACCCGCAACGGGTAGGGTTGGATTCTGTCAAATCCAGAATATGCGTACCTTGATTGTGTAATTTCTCCAAAGCAAGACTTAAAGGATTATTTTGCAAAGACCAGTCGGTACGTTTAGAAAATGGGAAGTCAGACATATCAGGCCGCCGATGGATCCTTAAGCCGCGCTATTTCCTGTTCTTTTTTCTGTAACTGTTTCTTTAATTCTTCAAATTCTGACTTGGCCACCCACTGCATGTCCTCTTTTTTGCGGGAAAGTTCTGTATTTTGCTGGCGGAGTGAGGCCAACTCTTTATTGGCATGCTCTAAAGTGGTCGCTAAACTCATCGCCTTGATAGATACATCCCTTTTCTCTTCTTGCAAGTTGTCGAATTTACCCTTAATTTCCACCAGTTGTTGTTCCAGACGGATACGCCCAGAGTGTTCTTTTTCCAAATCCGCCTCCGTACGGTAAATCTGTTCTTTCAAATCTTTTTCATGCGTTTTGACCTTGTCGAAATTGGCCTGTTCTTTCTCGCGCCAGCCCTTTTCCTGGGAAAGTTTATCTAACAATTCCTTTTCGCGCGACTTATGGGCCTCAAACTGCTTGCCCCATTCTCTCTGTTGCATCTTGAGTTTCTCAATGTCCCCTAAAAGCGCATTATTCTGCTTTTCCCAACGCTCGGCAATGACCTTCCAATCTTTACTAGCATCAACAATAGGATCAGCCATCAGTTGGGCCTTTAGCTCCTTGGCTTTTTTCTTTAACTTAGGCGCAGGATCCGAAGGCATAGTATAAATGACCACGGCAAAGGCCACCAAAACAACAAAAACTAAAATAATAACCCAAAACATAAATCTTCTCTTCCTTTTCCCAGCGGGATCTTACCGGCCAAGATGAAATAACAAACCCTGTACCAAAAGGCACAGGGTTTGTTATTAAATTCCTCCTCAACATGCTTTAATCACGACGGTTGATTTTTGATAATAACCTTAATATTTCAAAATAAAGCCATATTAAAGTAACCATCAACGCAAAAGCGCTAT
>JAJXTI010000053.1 GCA_021783915.1 bacterium | reverse complement strand
CGTCAATCCATCGAGGAAATATGCAAATCCAACTAACAATCAATAAGAAACCATATACACTTCAATTAAAGGGTCATGAAACGCTTTTGGAGGTTTTGCGAGATCACCTATCCTTGACGGGTACAAAAACAGCCTGCCAGGAAAGCGAATGCGGCACCTGCACGGTGATTATCAATGGTAAAGCGGTTTTGTCCTGCATTAGTCTTGCGGCCAATTTGGATGGTGCTGACATTCGAACAATTGAAGGTCTGGCCAATGGGGACGTTTTACATCCTGTACAAAAAGCTTTTATCGAGCAGGGGGCTGTGCAGTGTGGTTTTTGTATCCCTGGCATGGTTATGTCTTCAACCGCTTTATTGGAGAAAAACCCTACTCCGACTCAAACAGAAATTGAGTACGCTTTGGACGGTAATATTTGCCGTTGCGCTGGTTATCACAAGATTTTTGCAGCTGTCCGTTGTGCGGGGAAAGAAATGGAAAACTCTAACCAGTCATAGGAAATGTTATGGCTTTGACTTCTAAATCTAAATTTGTCGATCAATATGTTGACCCTGTGGGTAAAAGCGTACCGCGCATTGATGGCAGGGGAGCTGTTACTGGCCAGTTAAAGTATACTTTTGATGTAAGCTTTCCCAATATGTTAGTTGGTAAAATGCTGCGTTCACCTCATGCGCATGCCAAGATTCTAAGTATTGATACTTCCAAGGCCGAAGCTTTACCTGGTGTCAAAGCAGTTATAACGGCGCATGACACGCATTTAATTAAGTTCGGATCCAATGAATATTTCTTCCCGCATACGGTCGACCAAATGGCTCTGGAAGTCGATAAAGTGCGTTATATCGGGGATGAAATCGGGGCGGTCGCGGCCGTGGATGAAGAGACGGCTGAAGAAGCGCTTAAGCTTATTGATGTCAAATATGAAATTCTTCCTGCTGTTTTTGATATTGAAGAGGCCATCAAACCCACGGCCCCGCTGATCCATAATTCGCTCAATAATATGGCAGTCATTTTGCCGGTTAATTTTGGTAACCCTGAGCGTGTTATGAAAGAAGCCGATTATATCCGTGAAGATAAATTTTGGTGTCCGGTGGCCCACCCAGCACCATTGGAACCGCATGTTTGTGTGGGGCAGTGGGAGACGTTTACCAATAAAATTACGTTGTGGTCTTCTTCCCAGGCCCCGTTTAAATGCCGCGAGGCTTTGGCCAAAACATTGAAAATGGACCTTAACGATGTGCGCGTCATCAAAATGGCCGTAGGCGGTGGTTTTGGCGGTAAATTGGAAATGCTGCCTATGGACTTTGCCGCGTGTCTTTTGTCCAAGAAAGCAGGTGGTCTACCGGTCAAAGTCTGCTATACCCGTGAGGAAGAGTTCATTGCCTCAAGACGAAAACACGGCATGATTTACAAAATTAAGACCGGTGTTAAAAAAGACGGTATGATTTTAGCGATTACCGGTGAAGTATTGGCTGATGGTGGGGCATATTGCAGCTATGGGCCGCCGGTATTGGCGGCTGCCATGATGCGTATTTTTCTGGTCTATAAAATTCAGCATTTTCGTATGACGGGTTATCGTGTTTACACCAATAATCCTATTAGCGGGGCCATGAGAGGTTTCGGTGGTGTGCAGTCGGGTTTCGCCGTTGAGTCCCACATGGACATGATTGCTGATGCATTGGGGATGGATCCGGTAGAGTTTCGTTTAAAAAATATTACGACGCCCAACATGGTCACCATTAACAAAATGGTTTTAACTTCCAATGGTCTGCGTGAATGTATTGAAAAAGCTTGTAATGCTTCAGGGTGGAAAGAAAAGCGCGGTAAACAGAAAAATATTTGTCGTGGGTTAGGTATCGGTATTGCCGCGGATGTCATGGGTTCTAAGATGTATAAATCTCATGAATCGGCTGGGGCTATTGTCAAGGTGGAGGAGGATGGCTCTGTGTATTTATTTACGGGTGCGGCGGATACCGGGCAAGGATCCAACACGGCTTTGTCTCAGATTGCCGCACACGAGTTAGGTGTTAGCTATAGCCGTATTAGATGTAAGGCCGGAGATACTGAAATTACACCGTTTGATACCGGATCTTTTGCCAGCCGTGTGACATTTATTTCCGGTAATGCGGCCTTGCTGGGGGCGCGGGACGCTAAGTGTCAAATTTTGGTAATTGTTGCTAAAGAACACAATCTCAATATCGATGATTTGGATATCAAGGCTGAGAAAGTAATCTTTAAGAAAGACAGTAGGGCCTTAATGACTTTTGACAAGGCCCTTGAGCTTTGTTATTCCTTTAATTACGGTAAGCAGATTATCGGACGGGGTAGTTATAATCCCAAAACTACGCCGATTGATTTTCGTACGGGGGAGGGCAATGTGTCCGGCAGTTACGGTTTCGAGGCCCAAATCGCTGAAGTTCAGGTTGATAAAGAGATTGGAGAAGTTAAAGTTTTGCAACTTTGGGATGCCCACGATATCGGTAAAGCTATTAATCCGCAATCGGTGGAGGCCCAAATTGAGGGTTCGTTGGCCATGGGTTTAGGGTATACTTTTTATGAGGATATGAAATTCAGAAATGGTCGTGTTCTGAATGCGAATTTTGCCGGTTATCGTGTGCCCCGTTCTATTGGCCTGCCTAAGATGAATACAATTCTTATCGAGACCAATGACCCTGAAGGGCCCTTTGGTGCTAAGGGAATGGGAGAAGCTTCATTGTTACCGACCTCTGCGGCCATCGCTAACGCAGTAGCAGACGCCATTGGCGTGCGAATCAAGGATCTTCCTATCACTCCAGAGAAGATTATCAGGGCTTTAAAAGAGAAAGAAAAAAACTTGTCAGTTTAATATTGAGGGATATAATCAAACTTATGAAAAAGATATTCTTACTGTTTGTTTTGGCCGGAGTTTTAACTGGTTGTACGCTTTATCAAATTGACTCCCGAGATACTACACAAGATTATTATCCTCCTAAGACCGACATTTCTCAGGTACAGTATTTGGAGAAGGTAGACAGGGCTTTTGATCAAATAGGGATAGTTACTGTCACAACTGAGCGTCGGAAATCTTTGGAAGATGTCTTACCTAAACTTAAACAAGAGGCCGCAATTTTAGGTGGAGATGCCATTACCGATATTCAAACCAACGCTACGGGTACTTGGAAGAAAATTAAATTCCAAAAATTATTTGGCAATGCCTACATCCGCGCTACCTATAGCGCTAAAGTAATAGTCTTTAAATAATTTTAGATTTCCCAGTCCCTGTAAGTTTTTTCGTGTTGCGCCTCTCTGCCGATATTTTTCTCATCTCGGCCACCATAGTTTTTTACTTCTTTTCTGAAAATATGAATCCTTCTGAGCTGGAAAATTACGGAATATGGAATTTTAAAAAACGTGTTTATGCCAATAAGTTTTTTAAGTTCATCTCCTTGTGTAATATTCCTTACATACGGGTCTGGTTTCTCGCAAGGTAGGGTTGATAGACCAATCGAAATATCTAATGTTTATTTTTTAATTCATCAAAGGAGAAAAAGGCTGAGGATTTATTGTCTCAAGCCCAGGGAGCTTTTGAAAAATGGAATTATAAACAGACATTGACTCTAGCGCTAGCGAGCCGTATCAGCCCCGCGGGAGGCTTGACATCTCTAAGAATTATTTTTGTAAATTTTGAGAAGATTGTCTAATTCTTTTTTTGTATTGAACGTCTGAATGATTCCAGGGTCCTCCATTTCGAAGGTTTGTGCTTGATGTTGTGCTATCAGGTTATTCAACCCCTTATTTTTCGGTAAATTCAAAATATTTTTTTTAAAATTCTTATGAAAAATGGGAGGGTGTCCACGTTTCCCCTGGTAAGTGGGAATAAGAAAGGTAGGGTTTCGTTGTTCAAAATAAGTGATAATAGTATTGATTGTTTTTATAAGTATAAAAGGGCAGTCGATTGGCAAGAGCATAAAACCAAGCGAATTATTATTGATGATGGAAAGGCCCATTTGAAAGGAGAATGTTTGTCCTAATTTGTAATCTTTGTTGTGGACAAGACGGACTTTGCTGTGGTTAAATACATAAGGTTTAATAAGGGTTTCATGCGCACCGGTGACTATAATAATTTCATCAACAGCGCTTTGAATCAGCTTTTGTTGCAAGAATTCGATGATGTTGGCGGTGCCGATATTGGCTAAAGCTTTGGGTGATCCGAAACGCTGACTTTCACCCGCAGTCAACAAAACACATGAAATCATAATTTTATTATAAATTAAAGAACAGGTTTATGTTGATATTTTTTGTTCTGCTGATTCTTGTCTTTTCTACGATTGTTCTAGTTTCTTTATTTGCTCCTCAAACATTGCCTTGGTACAGGCCGCATTTAATTTTGCACAAAAGTGAAATCGAACCTATCAAAGGAGAGTCTCAAATGAGTCAACCGGTCGTCATTGAAGGTTTGGCTGAACCAGAGAGCGAAAGTGATTTTAATGTTTCTCTGGAGGAAAACGTATTGAGATTAGAGACTATTCTTAATGAGAAAAATAAAACCATTGAAAGATTACAGAGAGAGTTGGTTGCAGAAAGATCTCATCGGGGAGAATTTGAAAAGGTTAAGTCTATTCTTGATGAAGAAATCAAGAGTTTAAGAATCCAGAATAAAGAACTCAAATCACGGGTACAAGGAGAGGTCGGTGCTTAAGACAGTATATTTATTAATAATTTTGATGTCCATCATCCCTACTGTAAGTAGGGCGCAAGAAAGGGAGAATTTAGTGGGGAATCCAACAGTTGTTTTAGAAACCAACCAGGGCAATATTGAAATCAAATTATATCCGAACATCGCTCCTAAAGCCTGCCAAAATTTTATCGGCTTGATCAAAAAAGGTTATTATGATGGAATCATTTTCCATCGGGTTATCAAGAACTTCATGATTCAAGGTGGAGACCCTACAGGAACAGGCATGGGAGGAGAAAGTCTTTGGGGTGGGACTTTCAAGGATGAGTTTAGCGATAAAGTTAAATTTGACCGCAAGGGTCTTCTGGCGATGGCTAATGCCGGTCCTGATACCAATGGCAGTCAGTTTTTTATAACGACGGTTCCAACCCCCTGGTTAAACGGCCACCATACGATCTTCGGAGAAGTGGTCAGTGGTTATGAGACTGTTGAAAAGATAGAGAATACACCTGTGGGGCCGGAAGATCGTCCTGTCCAAGAGCAAAAAATTATCAAAGCCTATATCAAATGATAGATGAATTATTGTACAAGGCCCTTGAGGCTGTCCAAAAGGGACAAAGTTACGCTTTTGCCACTATTGTCGAAGCGACTCTCAAAGGTACCCCTCGTAAAACCGGCGCAAAGATGATTGTTTTTGAAGATGGTTCGACCTGGGGGACTATCGGTGGTGGACGCAATGAAAAAGCGGCTATTGTTCTGTGCCTTAAGGCCATTGCATCTGTTAAGCCCACTACCGTGATCTACAATTATTTTGGACGTGAGGGGGAATCTGTTTGTGGTGGTCAGATGAAAGTTTTTATTGAACCGTTTGTACCCAAAGCCCACTTGGTCATTTGTGGCGCCGGGCATATTGCTTTACCTTTGTCTTTGATAGGAAAAATGCTCAGTTTCAAGGTTACTGTCATTGACGATCGTAAAGAATTTGCCAATAAAAAAAGGTTTCCCCATGCGGATCAAGTCATTGTTGGCAACCATGCGCAGGAGTTGGCCAAAATTTCCATTAGCAACAATACCTATATTACCATTGTGACCCAAGGTAATGAATTTGATTTTGAATGCCTTAAAGCGGTCATAAAATCCCAAGCGGGATATATTGGGGTTATTTCAAGCAAACCCAAACGGGTGAAGTTCTTCGGGCGTCTTAAAGAAGTTGGAGTTGATGAAAAATACCTTAAAAATATAAGGATTCCTATGGGAATAGATATTGGCGCTCAGACACCGGCGGAAATTGCTATTTCCATAGCCGCTGAAATTATAAGTATTAAAGACAAAGAGTATGTAGGAACTGATAAATTCAAAATAAGATAGTTGAAGGATCCTTCGGGAGGGGAGAAGAAATGGATAAGCTGACTAAAGAAGAAGCCATTGATATTATTCGCGATGCGGGTTTTGGTTTTTTAGCGACTACAGAAGGCAACCAGCCGCGGGTGCGCCCCATGATGCCGTATTTAACTGAAGACGGTGAACTTTTGTTGGCTTTATTAGCGCGTTCTCGAACCATCACTCAAATCAAAAGTAATCCTAATGTTGAAGTTTGCTTTGTAGACCGTAAAATGTGGTATTGCCGGGTGTCGGGTACTGCTGAGATTAGCACTGACTTATCCAAGAAACAAATTGTATTTGAGAATGTCCCCATGCTTCGTCAATATTTCGCGGGACCGGAAGACAAAAATTATTATTTAGTAGCGATTAAAATCAATGCTGTTGAAGTTATGACTCCTCATAGCCGCAATCCCCAACAAATTGATTTGTAATATTCTGGTAGGAATTAAAAAGCCCTTTTAAAAATCTTAAGGGCTTTTTCTAGAAATTTAAATCAAAGGTGGCTGCTTTTGAATTCTGCTACAAGGGCCTGCACGGTTTGTTTGGCATCACCGAAGATCATCCGGGTATTTTCATAATAAAACAACTCATTCTCGATTCCTGCGAAGCCGGTTGCCATAGAGCGCTTCAGGACAAAGACGGTTTTTGCTTTGTCGGCATTGATAATGGGCATACCGTAAATGGGGCTTGATTTATCATGGCGGGCCGCTGGGTTGACCACATCATTAGCGCCGATAATAATAGTTACGTCTGTATTCTCCATCAAGGGATTGATGGCATCCATTTCCATGAGTTGATCATAAGAGATATTGGCCTCTGCCAGTAAAACATTCATATGTCCTGGCATACGACCGGCCACAGGGTGGATAGCGTATTTGACGTCACAGCCATTTTTTTCCAAGAATTCACCAAGTTCACGCACGGCGTGTTGGGCCTGGGCAACGGCCAACCCATAACCGGGAATAATCACGACGGACTTGGCATTTTCTAAAATGAGAAACGCATCCTCGACAGAAATGGCCTTGGCCTCTTTTTTTTCGCCAGAACCTTGTTTTTTAACAACAGCCCCGAAGGAACCAAAAAGAACATTGGTGATGGAACGGTTCATGGCCTTGCACATGATAATGCTAAGGATAATCCCATTGGCACCGACGATAGAACCAACTACGATAAGAAGGGTATTATGGATAACAAAACCTGTGGTACAGGCCACCACTCCTGAATAACTGTTTAAAACAGAGATAACAACCGGCATGTCCGCGCCACCAATGGGGATGACCAGAAAAATGCCGAAAAACAAAGACAACACTAAAATGACCAGGAATACATTATATTGAGAAGGGTTAAGGATAAATAGAGCACCTAAAATTAAAATAGAAGCTATTAAACCAGTATTTACCAATCTCTGGCCGGCAAACAGTACAGGCTTACCAGGTAGTCTTTCACTCAATTTTCCCCAGGCAATGCCGCTTCCTGTGAAAGTCAAACCGCCAATGACAATAGAAAGATAAAGGGTAATAGTGTTGGTTAAATCACCTGCGCCATGCACCGCATAAGCGGTCCAGTCGACAAAGACGCTGGCCAGGGCTCCACAGCCGTGCAAGAGAGCGATCATTTCCGGCATTTGAGTCATGGCGGCTTTGAAGGCAACTAGGGCGCCTAAGCCTGCACCGATGATGATTCCAATAAGGATCCATTGAAAATTGATGATATGACCGCTGGCAAGGGTGGCAAGGACGGCCAACAGCATCCCGGACGCTGATAGGATATTCCCTTTACGGGCAGAGACAGGGGAACCCAGGAATTTGAGACCAAAGGCAAACAAAATGGAACTTATTATATAAACGAAATTAGCAAGGAATTCTATGTTCATTTGGTTGTGTCCTTTTTCTTAAACATTTTAAGCATGCGTTCAGTCACCAGATAGCCACCAACAACGTTAAAGGTCGCTAGGGCCACGGCAGATGTCCCTAAGATCACAGTGAGCGTACTATTGGCTTCAGCGCCAGCGGCAATCAAGGCTCCCACCACGATAATTCCGCAAATGGCGTTGGCTTCAGACATTAAAGGAGTATGCAACAGGGGAGGGACGCGGGAAATAAGCGCGAACCCCAAGAAAACGGAGAGTACTAAAATAAACAATAAATAAATGAGCTCCATAAGTTCCTCCGATATAGATCCTGTGCCTGTTGGCAAGGATGAAAAAATATTACGTTTTTTTCACCATCTCGTTAACGATGGCCCCTTGGTGGGTCACAAGTGCCCCTTTGATGATTTCATCTTCAACGTTGAGCTTGAAAATTTTTGCATCTTTGTCCCAGTATTCTTCAATGAGGTTATGCAAATTAGCTGAATACATTTGGGAAGCATGCACAGCAACCTTACCCGGTAAGTTACCCAAGCCGATGATACGTACGCCATTAGCTGTAACGACTTCTTCATTGACTCTAGAGCCTTCCACGTTGCCGCCGGATTCAACGGCCATATCGACAATGATTGTGCCGGGTTTTATTTGGGCAACTATATCTTTGGTTAAAACCACAGGGGCTTTACGGCCAAAAAGCTGGGCAGTTGTTATGATCACATCCGATTGGGCGCAGACTTTAGCCATACCTTGGCGTTGCTTTTCTAATTGCTCCGGCGTCAAAGCTTTGGCATAGCCTTGGGCGGTTTGGCCCGTTTCTCCTAAATCAATCTCAATAAATTTGGCTCCCAGCGATTGAACCTGTTCTTTGACGGCAGGTCTGGTATCGAATGCTTCGACCCTGGCCCCTAAACGTTTGGCTGTAGCAATGGCTTGTAATCCGGCAACGCCGGCACCGATGATAAAAACACGTGCGGGTTGAATAGTGCCCGCAGGAGTCATTAAAAGGGGAAATATCTTTGCTAAGCGTTCAGCAGCTAAAATAACCGTGACGTAGCCGGCTAAATTTGTTTGAGAACTTAGTGCGTCCATTTTTTGTGCACGGGTAGTGCGTGGAATCATTTCCATGGAAATGGCGCTAATATTATTCTTGGCCAATTCTGCAACTAATGACTTTTCATTAAATGGGTCCAGGAAGCTAATATGAATAGAGCCTTTTTTAAGCTGTGCAACTTCTTCGAGAGGGGGTTTGCGCAGGCGTAGAATGATATCCGCATTTTTTAAAATATTAGAACGGGAGTCGATGCTGGCGCCGGATTTTTGGTAGTCGCTATCAGATGCGCCGATAGCCCCCCCCAGACCAGGTTCAATAACTAGTTGGATCCCTTTTTTAACGAGACGGTCAACGGAAAAAGGAATCAGCGCGCATCTTGTTTCACCGGGATGGGTTTCTTTAAGGACGCCTATGAGCATAAATGAGTACCTGACTTATGGAGGCCTGTTAAGGCTGACATCAAGTTAGCCTGTATGAGTTTATCCCTTGCTGGGATGGTTGCCTAGAGATCATATCCGAATAGTGACGGCCTAGTCACTGGTAAGGTATTCCCCTAGGTGTAGAACTTAATCTAATCTAACAAAACCTTTCCAAGAGTCAAGGGCATATATAAAAATGTTGGCTGTAAGTGGTTTATGTTAGGGAAGTGGACCGTAAAGGTTAACGACAAGATCAGGTCAATCGCATGCATGATCTAGGGATTGACAAAGTCAAAATTAGATAACATAATACCCTCCTTATGGATCATAAATTTTACGAAGAACTGGCCAAGCAGAGCATTGCCGGTGAAGAACTTGACCATGCAACCTGTACGCAGATTTTAGGAAGTAAGCAAATTGAGCTTTTGCCGCTCATTAATGCCGCTTATGTTGTACGTAAACATTTTCGTGGTAAAGAGGTGGTCATTCATATTATCAACAATGCGCAAAATGGTCATTGTCCGGAAGATTGCCATTATTGCGCGCAGGCCCAATCTTCAAAAGCTGACATTGAAGAATACGGTTTAAAGTCTGATGAAGAAATGCTCGAAGAGGCTCGGCAAGCTTATGCCAAAGGAGCTTATCGCTATTGCATGGTCTACGCCGGACGAGGAGCTTCCTCTAAGCGTATCGAACGTTTGACGCGTTTAATTAATAAGATAAAATTAGAGTATCCGAATCATGAAATTTGCGTTTCTACCGGATTGGTCACATCTGAAGGTGCCAAGGCCTTAAAGAAGGCCGGACTCGATCGGCTCAACCACAATCTCAATACGTCTGAATCTTTTTATCCGAATATTTGTACGACACATACCTTTGCCGATCGTCTCAATACCCTATTAGCTGCTCGCGAGGCAGGGATAGAAGTATGTTCCGGGATCATTGCAGGTATGGGGGAGGCCCATCAAGACCTCATAGAGGTGGCTAAACGTCTGCGTTTCTTTAAAGCCGCTTCAATACCAGTAAATTTCCTTATTCCTATTGAAGGTAATCAATTGTCAGAACCTCAAGATTTGACACCAGAATTTTGTTTGAGAATTTTATGTTTATTCCGTTTTTTAAATCCGCAGTCGGAAGTCCGTGTGGGGGCCGGAAGAGAGGGACATTTACGTGGGTTAGAAGTTTTAGCTCTTTATCCAGCAAACTCCTTATTTCTGCAGGGATATTTAAATACCAAAGGTTCTTCTAACGTCAAGACCTTGCAAATGATTAAAGACGCCGGTTTTGAGATTAAATCCGACGTTAATTTAGAAGAACTTTTAGCCTCTCAGGCGCAGGATGATCCTGTTAAAGGGTTTGATGATGCTAAAGCCATCATTAAGGATTTGAAAGATCTGCGTCCGGTATTGAAATTCTAGATTTTTATTGCTTAAGCCTTTGGCAATGTTATATTGTTTTGAGTTCTGCAAATTTCTAATTTTCTAACCTGTTAAGAATTATATTAAAAGAAGGGTAAAGTATGTCAGTTGAAAAAAGACCAGTAACTAGGTTTGAACTTCTCATGGATGCCGGTACAGGTGCTCAAAAAGCCGGGGATATTCTTTTGGCAGCTTTTGTGGCCATGGGGAAATATATTTATGTGGAACCCATGATCCCTGCTGAAATTTCTCCACCGGCCAGAAGCCGTGCTGCGCTTTCGGGGGTCATTATCCGTTTGGCGGATTTCGACGTGACCAATATCGGTAATGATACCGATTTAATCTTAGCTTCTCATGAAATTGTGCTTGATAGACGTTTGGAAGACCGGGAATTTAATAATAAATGTGTCATCTTGCTGGATATGGGTGACAAAGAGGCCAATCCCGATTCCTATGAAGTGGTTCTTAAACAATGTACTAAAGAAGGTTTAAGCGTTATTCCCTTTGAAATAGATGCGGTTTCTAAGACCGCCATCAAAGAGCTGGGAGGGAAGGGGCAGAATTTGTATTATTTGGGGATGCTAAGTTACATCTATAACATGGATGAGGATATTGTTAAGCAAGAGATTCAAAATACTTTTGGAAAGAAATTAAAGCCGGAAATCATGGAGAAGAACATAACTCTTTATCATAACGGCTATCAACTGGCTAAAGAGAAAATCTTTTTTAGGATTCAGGTTGACAGCACCCCTCGGGAGGGAGAGAAAATCTTGATTGATGGCAATAGTTCATTGGGTATGGGGCTTATTGATGCCGGTTTTAAATTATTCTCGGGCTATCCTATAACGCCGGCCTCTTCTATTATGCATACGTTGGCAAAAGAACTGCCTTCTTATGGAGGCGTTGTCCACCAAGCTGAAGATGAGATTGCGGCCATAGGGACAGCTGTTGGTGCTTATTTTGGCGGCGTTCCCTCAGTGACTTGTACCTCTGGACCGGGGCTTTCTTTAAAACAAGAATTTATTGGCTTTGCCCAGTCTGCGGAAATCCCTATTGTTATCATTGATGTCCAGCGTTCAGGGCCATCCACAGGTATGCCGACTAAAACCGAACAGTCTGATTTACCGGCAGTGATTTTTGGAAGTCACGGCGATTACACAAAGATTGTCATCAGTGTGTGCAATGTCATTGATTGTTTCTATGCACCTCATATGGCCCGTTATCTAGCAGAAAAATTGCGATTACCTGTATTTATTATGAGCGATTTCCAGACAGCGAACAGTTACAAAGTCATTACAAAGCCTAAAGTTGTGCAGATGAATAATGTTGAAGAAATTCCGGATTTCATCTTG
>JAJXTI010000052.1 GCA_021783915.1 bacterium | reverse complement strand
ATCCGGGACAAATATTTGGATCCTCCTTTTACGACGGATTTTGGGATTTTATTTTTGCCTACTGAAGGGCTTTACGCGGAAGTTCTTCGTCGCCCGGGGTTGGCCGATAACTTGCGCAAGGATTATCGTGTGGTTTTAGCTGGGCCGACGACCATTGCCGCTTTGCTCAATAGTCTGCAAATGGGTTTTCGTACGCTGGCCGTGGAAAAAAGGGCTTCCGAAGTCTGGGCGCTTTTAGGTACTGTCAAGGGGGAGTTTGGCAGGTTTGGAGATCTTTTGGAGAAAACCAAGGAGAAGTTGGATTTGGCCAGCAAAAATATTGAACTCGCTGCCAGCAAATCGCGTACCATTGAGAAAAAGCTGCGCGATGTGCAGGAATTGCCTAATTCGTCTGATAAATCCTTGTTGGAGGAAGTATGAGGTTCTTTGAAAAACAGGAAAATATCACTGCTTTTATCAGCGATCAATCCATGGATTTTCAAACAGAAGATTTTAACGCTCCTTTGACGGATGAACAACGGGGTTATTTGAAAAAAGAGATTGGCCTTGATGTGCCGCGTGTATTTTGGCGCAGACAAGTCCATGGGGACAATGTTTTGGTGGCTGAAGACGTTTCATGTGCCGCTTGCAGTTGTCCTGATGCGGATGCCTTTATTACTGTCCAAAGGAGGTTGCCCATTGCGATCCGTACGGCCGATTGCGTGCCGGTCTTTTTATTTGACCCATCTAAACCAGCCATTGGCATGGTACATGCCGGATGGAAGGGGACAATGAAAGGGATCGTTCACAAGACAATCCTTCGCATGAAAGAAATCTTTGGCAGTGACCCTCAAGATGTCCGGGCAGTTTTAGGCCCGGCCATTCAACCCTGTTGCTATGAGGTCGGTAGGGAATTCCGCCAGTATTTTCCTGATGAAATCATTGAGCGCGCGGGTAAAACCTATGCTGATGTGACCAAGAACAATTATCAACAGCTTCTTAAAGCAGGTTTAAAGAAAGAACATATCAATAATACGGAAATTTGTACGCATTGTGATGTTAATTATTTTTCTTTTCGCAGGGATGGCCAAAAGGCCGGACGGATGATATCCTTAATGGTGATGCTATGAACCAATACGTCGTTATTCTTATTACAGCGAAAGACAAAACCGAGGCCAGAAAAATAGCCCGTGGATTATTAAAGGTTCGTTTGATCGCCTGTGCTAATATTTTAGATGGAGTTGAATCTTTGTTTCGCTGGGAGGGCAAGGTTGATAAAACCCAGGAAGTCTTGATGATTATTAAGACAAAGCGAAAACTCTTTGAAAACATTGTTTCTAAGGTTAAACTCTTACATAGTTATCGGACACCGGAAATTATTGCTTTACCAATTGTGGCCGGGAGTTGGAACTATTTGAAATGGATTGATGAGGTTATTTCATGAAGATAATTATTATTCGTTGGTCAATGACATTGATGTTATTTGTTTTACCGGTTCCTATCTGGGCCATGAGTAGCCTGCCTTCCAACCTTCAAGAGGATGATTTGGTTGGCAAAATTGCTCCGGAGTTTACCTTGGACACCATCCATGGGGCGCACGAAAGTTTGACCCAAGCACGCGCAGGCAAACGTGCTATGGTCTTTTTCTGGGCCACTTGGTGTCCTCATTGCGATGAAGAACTCAAGGTCTTGGCTCCAAAACTAGGTTCGATCAAACAACAAGACATCCAGGTCGTTTTAGTTGATGTAGGGGAAAGCAGGGAAGATGTTAAAGCTTTTTTGGCCCAACGTCATCTGCCTTTGGACAGTTTCTTGGATGAAGACAATACCGTGGCCGGTCGATACAGTGTTATAGGAATACCAACAATTATCTTTATCGATGAAAAAGGTTTTATTCGGGCCATTGAACACGAATTCCCTTCCGATTACGAAACCAGGTTCGATTCCAAATAAAAAGTTATTATTTTATCTTTTTTTGGTTGGTAACGCTTTGGATGTTCGCTTCAAGTTTGAGTTTGGTCACAAAATCTACAATGGCTTGGTTTCTCCTCTGGGCCAACATCATCTCTTTGAAGTTTTCTTTGTCGGCTTCAAATTGTTTTTCGTCAATAGGTTCAACGCTATCGAGATAAATAATCACAGGGCCTTGGGAGGTGGTCAGCACTGAACTCAAACGGTTTTGCATGTTCAGTTTCAGCGTTTCTTCCTGGAATTCTGCAATTAAGCCCATATTGGCGATGTATTCCCCCCGGCTAAAGGTAGGGGTTTCTTCGACTTTTGCGCCCTGGGCCAGAGCCAGTTCTTTGAAAGTTTTATTGGCTTTAAGCCCTTCATTGATTGCTTTAAGAGCGCTATCAGCCTTGGCCTTAGCTAAAGTAAAACCTTTATCAGTTAAAAGGGCATTTTTGACTTCATCTTTAATTTCGACTAATTCAGGGACATAGGAATCTTTATGTTCTTTGATTCTAAAGATCTGCCAGCCATCGGGAGTTTCCATGGCTGGACTATACTGGCCTTGTTTCATGGTAAAGATTTTTTCTACCAATTCCGGTGACCATGCAAAGGTCAAAAGAGGCTGGGCCTGGGAAAAAAGGCCACTTTCTTTGACCTGCATTTTATGGGTTTGGGCAGTGGCTTGAAAATCACCGCCGGCCTTTAGTTCTTTAGCTAAGCCAGTCACCTCTTTTTTAACGGCTTGTTTTTGCTGGTCGGTGGCTTTGGCCGGAAAATTAAGGGAGGCATATTCGATGTTGACCATGACTGGTTTACGGAACAGTTCTTTATTGTTGTCATAGTATTGTTTGATTTCTACGCCCGTAACAGTGAGGTTTCTGGCCGCCTTTAAAGGTTCAAACAGGGCGTAGGTAAGTTTGATTTTTTCGTTTTTGAGCATGTATTCTTTTTTGAGTTCCTCCGGGGTAAGGGATGGGTTGCCGGCCACTTGTTCGAGAAGTTTTTGTATGCTCAAATATGAACGGATGCCTTCTTCAAAATCGTGCACCTTGCGGTCGAATATTTGGGGATTTTGGACAATGCTTTCATACTTATGCTGGTCAAATTTACCATTGGTCTGAAAAAATGGTATAGTGGCAATAAAATCGACCACTTCTTGGTCAGAAGTCTTGATTCCTTGTTTTTTGGCTTCATGCAAAAGCAAAAGACGATCCCAGGTCTGGGACTCAAGATCTAGACGGTTGCCATACTTAAAGAATTGGTCGCCATACAGCAGGATGGCCGCGTCACGGCTGTCCAGGTAGGATCTGTTAAAGTCACGGACAGACACCCCATGGCCATACATTTTACCGGCGATATTGATGGAACGGTCGATATGGCTGGCCACACCGAAAAACCCGAAAGACAAAACAATGATACTTGTTGTAAACCATAGAACTTTCTTGGCAACACCTTTGTGACGCAGAATGTTAAGCATAGAGTGTCCTTATATAGAGAAATTTTTAGAAATGTCGTGATTATATATGAGCCTTTTGGCTTTGACAAGGGCAAAGAGATGCGTTGTCTTAATTCTTTATAAAAATCAATCCCATCTCTGGATATTTCAATCACCCGATGCTATACTGACAACTCAAATGAAAACTTTTGTCATCGGTGATATACACGGTGCTTATAAAGCGCTTCTGCAATGCCTACAGCGCAGCGGATTTGATTATCAAAACGACCGCCTGATTGCTTTGGGGGATGTTTGTGACGGTTACCCCGAGGTTCATCTTTGCATTGACGAGCTCTTAAGAATTAAATTTTGTGCTTATATCATCGGTAATCATGATTTATGGGCCTTAGATTGGGCCTTGCATGGCAAGGCTCCTCAGGTGTGGACGAGCCAAGGCGGAGTCGGTACAATGTTCTCCTATAATAACAGACATACCTTAGTGCCTAAAGCGCACGTCGATTTTTTGCTAAAAGCGTACTCTTGGTTTGAACTGCAAGGAAAAATATTTGTCCATGGTGGCTTTGACCCTAATTTTTCTTTGAATGAACAAGACCGGCAGAAATTCATATGGGACAGAGACTTGCTCCGCATGGCCTATAGAACATCTTTGCAAGACAGCAGTCATAAATTCAGCAAATATGAGGAGATTTTTTTAGGGCACACACCCACAGGGCATTTTGAATCAACGATGCCTGTGCATTTTTGCAATGTCTGGGGCATTGATACAGGAGCAGGTTGGTCCGGGTTGCTGACAATCATGGATGTGTACAGCAAACAGTTTTGGCAATCGGATGAGACGCCTAAACTTTATCCGGGGGTCCATAGCAGGTAATTAATTATGCCTAAATTATATTTAATCCCTAATATTTTGATTAACCGGGCCAAGGCTGATTCCATGGCTACCTCTGTTGCCCAGGCCATTAGGCCGTTACGTTTATTTTTCGTCGAAGGACCAAAATCCGCCCGTGCCTTGTTGAGAACATTGGATCCTGATTTTCCCTTAAGCGAATGCGTCTTTTTGCCACTGAATGAACATACTCAATCCAAGGAGATTGAAAGTCATTTTTCTCAAAGCCACGACCGTGACATGGCGATTATTTCTGAAGCTGGTTACCCTTGCGTGGCAGATCCTGGGGCGGAATTAGTACGTTTGGCCCATGGGCAAGGAGTCGAGGTTGTGCCCTTGGTCGGGGCTTCTTCTATTATATTGGCGCTGGCGGCCAGCGGGCTTAACGGGCAGAATTTCGCTTTTAACGGTTATTTGCCCAAAGACAGGCAAGAGCGATTAAAAAAGATAAAGACCCTGGAGCAAAGATCGGCCCAGGAGGGCCAGACCCAGATTGTGATGGAGGCGCCTTACCGCAACCAGAATCTGCTGGAAGATCTTTTAAGTGTTTGCGATACTAAAACACTTTTATGTACCGCTTCGGACATTACAGGTCCGCAGCAGATGATTAAAACTGCCACTGTCACTCAGTGGAGAAAAATGGCCATAAGATTAGAAAAGGTACCAACTGTATTTTTACTGCTTTACATTTATTGACCCATTGTTATAATTAATCCTTATGAAAAAATTAAAATTAGGACTACCCAAAGGGAGTTTACAGGACGCGACAGTCGCCCTGTTTGAAAAAGCAGGCTTTAAGGTGGTTGTCTCTTCCCGTTCGTATTTCCCGCAGATCGACGACACAGAAATTTCTCCGGTGCTTTTACGCGCCCAGGAAATGTCTCGTTACGTCGAGGATGAGACCCTAGACTGTGGCATTACCGGTAATGATTGGATTGAAGAGAATTCCTCCGATGTCAAACGTATTGCGGAATTACAATATTCTAAAGCCACAAGCAACAAAGTGCGCTGGGTTCTGGCTGTTCCGGAAGATTCCCACATTAAATCAGCCAAAGATTTGGAAGGTAAGAAAATTGCCACCGAAGTTGTCAACATTGCCAAGAAATATTTGGCCAAACATAAGGTCAAGGCTGATGTAGAGTTTTCTTGGGGTGCCACCGAGGCAAAGGTTTCCTCCGGTTTAGTAGATGCCATTGTGGAATTGACCGAGACTGGTTCTTCGCTGCGTGCCAATAAACTACGTATCGTCGAGACTTTGTGTGAGTCGAGTACTCAATTTATCGCCAACCATAAGGCTTTTAAAGACCTTTGGAAGAAAAAGAAAATGGAACAGATTATCATGCTTCTTCGAGGGGCTTTGGACGCTAAGAACATGGTTGGCCTTAAAATGAACGTCGCCAACAAGAATTTAGAGAAAGTGCTTAAGGTCTTGACCTCGCTTCGCAACCCCACTGTTTCACCATTGGCTAATGACGGCTGGGTGGCGTTGGAGACGGTGATCGATGAGTCGACCGTCCGTCAGATCATACCCGCGCTTAAAGACGCCGGAGCAGAGGGAATTATCGAATACTCGCTTAATAAATTAATTTATTGAGAATTCAGTTGTTAATTTTGATTGGGATTGGCTCAATCAAATATGTTAAAGTTAACTTAAAAGGAGTTTTATGCCCTGCGGTAAAAAAAGAAAACGCGTCAAGATCCGCACGCACAAACGTAAGAAATTGCGCAAGGCGTTGCGTCACTTGAAAAAGCGCGCGACTCGTTAATTTGCTGGCTTGTTCAAGAGGGAAGGTAGTCATGTTTGTTTTACATCGCCAATGGGTTGTTTCTGTGCTCATTGGCCTATGGTTTATAGTGTTTGGGAATTCTTGCCATGCTGATGAAGCCCAAACCAGGGGCCAAGCCAAAAGTTTGGCCCATTATATCATGGCGGTCATGAATGATTTAAATGGCGATAATAAAGAAGCTATTAATGAATATCAAAAAGCTGTGAAGTTTGACCGTCACGAATTCCTGCCGCACTTAAGATTGGGAGCTTATTATGCCCGTCTTGGACGCATAGATGAAGCTATCAGTCAGTTAAAGGAGGTTGTTAAGTTACAGCCAAAATCTTCTCAGGCCCATTACTTATTGGCCCTCATTTATTCTTCCCAGAAAAAGTATGATTTAGCGACTGATGAGTATGAGACGATTTTAAAAATGGCCTCACAAAATAATCCCGACAATGTTGAGATCCATGCATATTTGGCCCAGTTGTATTTTGCTTTACATAAAAATCCTCAGGCCCTAGAACAGTTGAAGCAAATTTTGCAAATCCAACCAAAGAATGTTTTTGCAAAATTTCTTTTGGGCTCCCTTTATCTGGACATGGGCCAGCGGGACAAAGCTAAAGAAAGCTTTCAACAAGTGCTTACCTTGGAGCCTGACCATGCGGAAGCACTCAATTCTTTGGCTTATATGTACGCGGAAGAGGGAATTAATCTGGATGAAGCTTTGAGAATGGTGCGTAAAGCCATTGAACTGGATCCTTCTAATGGTGCCTATTACGATACTTTGGGATGGGTATTGTTTAAACAAGGCCTTCATGCGGAAAGTTTGATGGCTCTAGAAAAGGCCCAGAACTTTATTGTAGACCCGATTATTTATGAGCATATGGGAGATGTGTACAAAGCTGTTAACCAACCAACCCTCGCGCGTAAATTTTGGTTGAAGTCACTGGCCCTTGACCCTAAACAACCTAGGATTTCTGGAAAGATCAGACAACTCGATAAAACATCAGCGCGTAATCGAGACTTCAACTACAATCTTGTAAAATAGTCCTCATGAAGGTCTTGACCCTTAAATCTTTTGCAAAACTCAATCTCGTTTTGGATGTCATTGGCAAAAGGCCAGACGGATTCCATCAATTAAGGACCATTTTTGAACGCATAGATCTGCACGATGATATTCTTTTAAAGAAAACTTCAGGTCCCATTCGTGTCTGTTGTTCGCACCCTCATGTCCCTTTAGGCCCAAGAAATTTAGTTTATATGGTTGCCCAAAGACTGCAAAGTGATTTTGGCATTCAAGAGGGCGTTGAAATTACCATTGAAAAACGGATCCCTGTTGCCGCAGGTTTAGCCGGAGGATCCAGTAATGCGGCGGCCCTTTTGCAAGGTTTAAACCGATTGTGGGATTTAAAGTTAACAAAGAAAACACTGGTTGAATATGCCTGCGCTATTGGCAGTGATGTTGCTTTTTTCTTGTACGATGCCCCTTATGCCTTAGGGGAGGATCGGGGGGAGAAAATCAGGGTGCTGCCCATTAAAACTAAATTGTGGCATGTGCTTGTAACCCCTAGAGTTAAGGTATATACCAAAGATGTTTTCGCCCGCCTGAATTTAAAGTTGACAAAGAAAAGGGATGATGTTAATATTTTGCTTCCCTTTTTGGGGAAGAATAATTTATATTCTATAGGCTCTCGTTTTGTTAATGATTTAGAGCCCGCTATTTTGTCTTTAAAACCCTATTTGGGGTCTTTGAAAAGGAAATTGATCGACGCTGGAGCTATGGGAGCGTGTTTTTCCGGCAGTGGACCATCGGTTTTTGCTTTGGCTGAATCACAAAAACATGCCGAAAGCCTCCGGGCGAAATTTGACAGGCATTTTTCTCAAGTTTTTGTGGTTTGTACGCACTGACTGATTAGATCAAGCCAAACCTGTCTGCAGGCAGTGACGAAAGTATTTTAGCGACTGACTGCCCGGTGGTGTAAAGGTAGCACCCGAGAATTTGGATCTCGTTGTCAAGGTTCGAATCCTTGCTGGGCAATTAATATATGAGTAATTTTCGTTCGATTATTTTGGCCGCAGGAAAAGGCACTCGTATGAAATCCGATGTGCCTAAAGTTTTGCATAAAGTGTGCGGTCGACCGATCATTGAATATGTATTAGATATTACGCGTTCTTTAGGTTCTTTGAAAACCTATATAGTTACAGGCCACGGCGCCAAACAGGTGGAACAAACTGTCAGCGGTGATGTAGAGTTTGTGTTGCAGCCGCAATTATTAGGCACAGCGGATGCGGTTCGCCGTCTTGAATCCCATGTAAAAGGTTTTCGAGGTACAATGCTTGTGCTTTGCGGGGACACGCCGTTATTGTCCAAGAATATTGTACGTGCTTTGCTTACCAAACACCGAAGAAATAGAGCTTCGGCAACGGTATTGACCGCTCTCATTGATAATCCCCAAGGGTACGGTCGCATTGTCAGAGACAGGGCCGGTTCTTTTTTGGCGATTCGCGAAGAGAAAGACGCAGATCCACAGGAGGTTTTGATTAATGAAATCAATGTAGGAGTGTATTGTTTTGAAAGTGTAAAACTTTTTGAGACGCTCAAAAAAGTACGGTTAAACCCAAGAAAGAAAGAATTTTATTTAACTGATGTTATTGAATTATTTTTGGCTGCAGACAACCGCGTAGACACCTTGACCACCGAAGATGACCATGTGGCTTTTGGGGTCAATACCCGTAGTGACTTGGCGCAGGCCGAGGCCATTATTCGCAAGCGTATTTTGGATGAGCATATGAGAAATGGTGTCACTATTACGGATCCTTTAACGACGTATATTGAAGATGGTGTCAAAATTGGCCGGGACACGATCATTTATCCGTGTACCATCATAAATAGCGATGTTCATATCGGGTCTAATTGTAAAATTGGCCCCTTAGCGCATGTTCGTCCTGGTAGCCGGATTGCCAGTAACGTTGAAATTGGCAACTTTACGGAAGTCTCGCGTACGACGATCGACTCCGGGACATTCATGAAGCATTTTTCGTTTTTAGGTGATGCAACGGTGAAAGCAGGTGTCAATATAGGTGCGGGTGTTGTGACGGCTAATTTTGACGGGGTCGCTAAAAATAAGACAAAGATCGACCAAGGAGCTTTTATTGGTTCAGACTCCATTTTAGTGGCTCCTGTAACAGTAGGTTCCAAGGCGATTGTAGGTGCGGGTGCAGTTGTGACACAACATACAAAGATCCCAGCGTACGCTGTGGCGCGCGGTGTTCCGGCAAAGATTTTTAAAAATAGATAGAGGACTTTCATGACGACGAATTTGGCGATTTTAGGTGGCAATGCAAATCCTGCGCTTACAGCTGAGATTTGTGAGAAGTTAAAGATAAAACAAACGGAAGTCTTGGTCAGCCGTTTTTCCGAAGGCGAAATTCGCGTCCATATCAAAGAGAATATTCGCGGCAAAGATGTTTTTATTGTTCAACCGACGTGTCCTCCGGTTAATGAAAACATCATGGAGCTTTTGGTTTTGATTGATGCGGCACGCCGTGCTTCGGCAGACCGCATCACAGCGGTGTTGCCGTATTATGGTTATGCCCGCCAGGACAGAAAAGATCAGCCACGTGTGCCTATTACGGCAAAGTTGGTGGCGAATTTGATTGTGGCTTCCGGGGCCAGCCGTGTTTTGACGATGGATTTGCATGCGGCCCAGATCCAAGGGTTTTTTGATATCCCCGTGGATCACCTTTATGCGATCAATGTTATTTCGGAATATTTTAAAGAAAAACAGATTAAAGATCTGGTAGTAGTTTCTCCTGATGTAGGTGGAATCAAAATGGCCCGTGCTTATGCTAGGCGTTTGAATGCAGGGCTTGCCATTGTGGACAAGCGCCGTTCTTCACCGGAGAAAACGGAAGTCATGAATATCTTGGGTGAAGTCAAGGACAAAAACGTGGTTCTAGTTGATGATATTATTGCGACCGCAGGCTCTTTAGTGGAAGCCGCTGAGGCTTTAAAAAATTTTGGTGTTCAAGGCGTTTATGCGGCGGCCACTCACGGAGTTCTTTCGGGGCCGGCAGTCGAGCGTATTACTAATTGTGCAACTTTACAGGAAGTCATTATTACCAACAGTATTCCACTTAAGAACCCTAAGGTCCCAGCCAAGATTAAGGTATTGTCGGTGGCGCCGCTTTTGGCGGAAGCCATTGCCCGTACGCATAACGCGGAAAGTATTAGTTGCCTGTTTGATGAAATAAGAAACTAAAATGTCCCTTGTGCCGCTTTGGGCGGGACCAGGGATAAATTCGCTCGTTATTTGAAGAGAGAATTTAAATGCAAGGAAGGTATTTATGGAACAAATTAATCTAGATGTTCAATTAAGAAAAGATTTGGGTTCTGCACGAGCAAGAAAGGTTCGTCGGGCCAACCTTATCCCTGCTGTCATTTATGGTGGCAGTGCCAAACCAACAATGATCCAAGCTGACCGCAAGATCTATGATCGTATTTATCGTCAACATGCGGGGGAAAGCTTGATTTATCATTTGAATGTTTTGGATGACGGCAAAAAAGTGGCTGATTTTCCGGCGATTGTTAAAGATGTACAATTACATCCGGTCACCGAAGAAGTGATCCATTTGGATTTTAACCGCATTTCTCTGGATAAAGAAATCGAAATCAAAGTCAAAATTATTACTAAAGGCGAGGCCATCGGTATTAAGCGCGATGGCGGTACTTTAGATCATACCATGTGGGAATTGGATGTTATCTGTTTGCCTACCGGCATTCCGCACCATATTGAGGTAGATATTACTAATTTAGGTATTCATGATGCCATTCACGTTAAAGATTTGAATTTACCCGCAGGTGTCCGTACGAAACACGATCCGGAATCTGTGGTTGTCATGGTGGCGGGTTCCATGCGTGAAGAAGTAGCAACCCCTGTCGAAGGTGAAGCGGCCACAACAGCAGCGGCGGAACCTGAAGTTTTGAAGGAAAAGAAGAAGGAAGAAGGCGAAGCAGGGGCCTCCGCCAAAAAAACTGAAGCAGCACCGGTGGCTAAGAAGGAAGAGAAAAAGTAGTGAAACTAGTCGTTGGATTAGGAAATCCAGAAAAACAATACGAATTTACACGACACAATTTGGGTTTTTTAGTATTGACGGCCTTGGCCGAAAAATACGATTTGAAATATAAAAAAAATGCCCTTGTCCAAGCAGTAGAAACAAAAGCTGTTTTAGAAGGTGAGAATTGTTCTTTGATGATGCCATTGACCTATATGAACAATTCAGGTATGGCGGTTAAGCAATGGGTCGATAAAAAAAGTGTGGTTCTTGGAAACGTTTTGATTATTTGCGATGATTTGGCTTTAAGTTTTGGACAAATGCGCTTAAGGTCTTCAGGAACCGCGGGTGGTCATAACGGGATTAAGTCCCTTATAGAGTATTTGGGTACAAAAGATTTTGCCCGTTTGCGTTTAGGGATTGGCCAACCGCACCCATCCCAAGAAGCGGCGGATTATGTGTTATCGAATTTCACCCCCGGTGAAAGAAAGCTTTTACCGGATTTTATTAATGAAGCTGTTGCCTGTGTCGCTAGCTGGGTGACTCAAGGCACAACAGCCACCATGAACCAGTTCAATAAGCAAAGGAAGGATAATGAATAAGTACGAATTTGTATATATCATCGATGCACATGCACCGCAGATAACCAAAGAGGAAATTTCCAAACAGGTTGCTGACACGGCTGCAAAATCTGAAGTAAAGATTATTAATAACCAAGTCTGGTTAGAGAAACATAAAATGAGTTTCCCCATCAATAAAATTTGGGAAGGCACATATTATATGTTGAATTTAGAAGCAAAATCCGCGGCAATAAATAAAATGCAAGGGCTCTTGAGAATTAATGAACATATCTTGCGTTTTTTGACGATTCGCCAGGAAGTTTAATACCAGGAGGATTTGCTATGGCAAGTTTAAATAAAGTTTTGTTGATTGGTAATTTGACCAAAGATCCGGAGTTGCGTTACACTCCCAATGGTACTGCCGTAACGAATTTACGCATTGCGGTTAATCGCAAATTCAAGGATCGTAGTGGAGAATTAAAAGAAGACACATGTTTTATCACGGTCACAGCTTGGGACAAA
>JAJXTI010000003.1:9711-46718 GCA_021783915.1 bacterium | reverse complement strand
CGGCCGAATGAGTGTTCTCATGAGGCAAAATCTTAACACCAGCGTCTTCATTGAGATTCAAGAGGGCTAAAAAACCTGTACGGGTATATTTCTGGCCAAAATAAGTATAATCCTGTTTATAAAAATAGATACAGTAAGCTTCATCCTGCTTCAAGATGCCCTTGGCCAACCAATCTTCATATGTCTTTTTCGCACGGGTATATTTATTGTCTTTAGCAGTATCTTTAGGAGTTTCTTTGGCTAATTCCAAACGGATAAAGTTAAACGGATGCTGTTTATAATAGGCTTCCTGCTGCTCCTTGGAAATAATGTCATAAGGAGGGCAAATAACCAATGAAAGGTTATCTATCTTGTCTTTATTATAAAAAACAGCATTAAATGGTTTAATCGTAGCCACGATCCATCTTTCTTTGACCTAATTTTAACATTTTAAAAATATCAGCCATAATACCAGAATCACCCCAAAAGGGAAACCAAAATTTTAATCAATGCCTGAAGTGTTGTTTAGGGGTTGTGCCGAGCAACAGCGACAAATCTGTAACAGGCACAATAGATTGTATTTGAAATTCCAAGCCATCAAAACCCTCACGCCTGATACGCCCAACCATGGCGGCATCGAAGTGCATTGTAATACCTTCTTCTTTGCGCGTGTTCAATTGCATTTTATTACGGTCAAGATCGATACCTCCCGGCATTGCCATCGAAGAACCCTCCACAGAAGGTAACTGTTTTAATTGTGTTGTAACAGCAGCTACTGCAGATCTGAATTCAGGTCTGTTATCTATAATCGTGCCATCTAAAATATTAGAAACAACTTTATTCCATAGCACTCTTGATGGAGTAAACAATACGTTGGGAGGGAGCTCACCAACAGGCCCTTGATCCCCCTCCCAAGAAGGTGCGATAATAATAGGTATTAAAAGACGGTTTTGATATATGTTTTGAACGAAAGCCTGTTCGTCAAAGGCATTGACAGATAAAACCAAACCAATTTTCCCCGCGGCCTTTCCTCTACCATTTAATAATGCTAACGCGGCCTGATTAGTAGGAACCCGCACAACTTTTCTTTGATAAATCGTTTCGATCATATGCGCCGTTGATGAAAAAATATCAGATCCTATGACTAAAACGTC
Organism: bacterium; assembly: GCA_021783915.1. Classification (GTDB taxonomy): domain Bacteria; phylum Omnitrophota; class Gorgyraeia; order Zapsychrales; family Fredricksoniimonadaceae; genus JACQCF01. Next base: position 45,585 of record JAJXTI010000003.1, on the reverse strand, counting down.
CGGTTTGCTTAAAAAATTAGTTTTAGCCATTTGGATAATTTGGGCAGCCTCCTGCCTTAATGATTGAGCGTTCATCGACTTGTCTTGTCGCCCATATTGTTGGTTTCTTCTCAAATAATCTATCATTTCTCCACGCTGTTCAGGGGTAAGATCAAATGCCCATCGTTGTTGGGCCTTCTTTTCTACACGCGTCAGCCCCAAGATAACACCTTCATCTTGATTTGTAAGGGAATACCTCAAATCTTCGTTTTCTTTACCGCTAGGATTAAATTGTCCACCTTGCCAGCGTAATGCCAATTGAAATTCTAAATTTCCTGTTCTTACTTTAATTTGGTCTGGAACAATGTGTGTACCTTTCTGCCCTGGAAATTCTGCCCAGCGCAGATCTTGTATGAATTGAATACCGCCTGTCAACTTGGAATCAAAACCCACCCAGGTCTCTGCCTCCGTACCCCATAACCCTAAAGTGTTTTCCATAATCTCTATAATTCGACTGGGTGGTAATTTTAATTTCCTGGCTATATCGTTGACCTCTGGTCGTGTCACTTCAACAAGAGCATTTCCTTGGGTCAATTCATTAATGGCCAGGTAGACCTCTTTGCGTTCACCTCTTAACAAAGCCCCTGCGCCATCCCCTCTTGAATCACCCTCATTCATCATGGCGTGGTCTTCCTGCATACCCGCTTCTGTTTTAGCCTTCACTAATACCGTTACATCAAAAGCCCTTCCTACTATCGTCCCTGTCCGCCAAGGTTGGTGTCGATAGATGACCTGTGCCGCATCTCCTCCAGGAAAAATTTCTAATCCACCTGAAAAATACTTTCTAGGAGTATTCTGCCCTGTCGCTTTATTAATATCTTCTTTGATGTAATTAAACACCCCTTTTCTGTATGCTTTTAGGTATCGGTCGAATATTTCTTCATTAGCTTGAGGATCGTCCTGGCCAATACCTATCTTAACTTTTGATTGATTCGCATAAATCTGAGTCAATATTGAATCTTTGAGCACCATTTTGTACCAACTGGCAAGGATCATGGAATAAAACATCTGGCGTAAGGTGGCAAAATTTTTATCGGTATTAACTTCTTTCTCAAGTTCAGGAAGGATGAGATCCCGTACCATTTGAGAACCTATCTGCTGCACATCAGTCTCCCGTGGTAATTCTGTTCCATCCGATTGCTTTTGCGTTTGATTTCGTAAGATGCCTTGGGAAACATTTGCCTTATGCATCGCTAAGTAATCTGCTTCCAACATTACCTTCAAATGCGCACCTACCACATAAGCAACATTACCCTGTTCAAACACGTCTGCTCTATCCGCTACTATCCATACTTTGTTAAATGTATTGACTGGTATCTGGGTCGTTCCGTATAACTGCTGAGCTTTGGTATAAATCTTATTCCAAAAGATTTTCCCAAGTTTTTTTTCGGGGTAAATCAATGAAGCCGTCAATTGTTTAAGAATATAGTCCTGGGCCAGCATGTCCCGTCCCATCCTGGTTTCCGCTAAATTAGAAGCTATCATATGTTTTTTTTCATAAGGAGATAAATTTACCCATAAATCTTTTTCAGGTATGGTCATCGCAGCCAGGAAATATTTGATTAACTTGATAGATTCTTCCTGAAGGAAATGTTTTTTGCTATTGCTTGCAGTTAAATTAGTATTACCTGTATCAATAATAAAATCAAAAGCAAAAGGGTTTTCAGGATGGATCTTCAAACCTTTGATAAGTACGGGTTCAAAAGCAGGGCTTAAGTTAATCATGGCCCCGGGTATAGGCAAATCAGCAGCTTCCTGAGCATAAGACATAGGTACGGGGTCCAGGTTACCCAGGGAAAAAGAAACCAATGCCGCAATAACAAAAATTTGCCGCAATGTCATAGTAAATCAAACTCCAGAAAACTAATAAGATCAATTTTAGGGTGGTTTTACAAATTAAAGCAAGAGTAACATATTTTTTAAAAAAAGCAAATTTTATGACTGCCTTAACCTATTGATTTACAGTAATTTGTAATTATTGTGTCTTAACTTAAAATTTGATTACTTAATGAGGATGGCAGGAACAACTGCTGCCGCAAGGGCCAGGGGTTGGAACAGGCTTGGCTTCGATTTTAGAATCAGAAGACGTTTTTTTCTTATAGTCAGTGGCATAAAAGCCTGGGCCTTTAAATATCATGCCTGAACCGCTTCCGATAAGACGCGCTAATTTATTTTTACTGCATTTAGGACATTTTCTAAATTTAGCTTCGATCATGGACTGCAAGGCCTCGAACTCATGGCCACAAGCTTCACATTCATATTGGTAAGTTGGCATATAATAATCCTCCCGTACAGGTCCCCTACTTAAATGCTTTTTTAATCCGGTCCTTAAATGACCCCTTGGTGGTTTCCCCTGATTCTTTAGCAAATTCTTCCAGAAGTTCTCGCTGGCGGCTATTCAAACTGGTGGGGACTTCAATCATAGCTCGTGCATAAAGGTCTCCTGGTGTCTGGCCATGTACTCCAGGCATCCCTTGCCCCTTGAGCCTAAACATTTTTCCACCTTGGGTACCGGCAGGGATCTTCATCTCCACCGTTTCCTTAAGGGTCTTGACTTGGATATCTCCTCCCAAAGCAGTCTTGGTAAAACTCATAGGAACATCCATGTACAAATCCTGGCCATCTCGTTTGTAAACATCATGTTCACGGACTCTGATAAAAAGATAAAGATCACCGCTGCCGCCTTGGCCTATTTCACCTTCACCGCGCACGCGTAGCTGAGAATCATTATCTACACCGGCTGGAATATTGACCTCAATGTTCCTTACCACACGCTTTAGTCCCTGGCCGGAACATTCAGGGCATTGTTCCGTAATGACCTTTCCTGTCCCGCGACAATGCCCACAGGTTTGAGCCATGCGAAAGAAGCCGGAAGACATCACCACTTGCCCCTGGCCACGGCATTGGGGACATGTCTTTAAGGCCGTCCCGTTTTTAGCTCCTGTGCCGTTGCACTGTTTACAAAACTCGTGACGAGGCACACGAATGTCTTTTTTAACGCCTGAAAAAGCTTCTTCCAGGGGCAGTTCAATTTCATATTGAATGTCTCTGCCTCGTGAATGCCTGCTGGAACGGCCGCCACCACCGCCGCCAAAAACATCAAATTCTGCCCCGAACATGCGGCCTAAAATGTCTCCTAACCCAGCCCCTTCGAAAATACTGGAAAAATCAGCTCCGCGGAAAATATCTTCAGACGTATAATTCTGGTCAATGCCCTGATGACCAAATTGATCATACGTTTGTCGTTTTTGTGGGTCAGACAAAACCCCATAGGCTTCGGAAATTTCTTTAAACTTTTCCTCAGCTCCTTTTTTTTCACCTACGGCCACGCGGTCAGGATGATGTTTAAGCGCCAAAGAACGGTAAGCCTTCTTTATATCCGCAAGGCTTGCCGTTTTTGTGACACCAAGAATTTCGTAATAATCTTTCTTCATTTTTTATCTGTCGCCTTAAAATCCGCATCAATCACATCATCCTTGCCCTTAGTACCCGTATCCCCTGACGATGGTTGCTGTTGGCCATCGGCATCATTAGGTTGTTGCGGTCCACCTGCATCGCCTGTAGTGCCGGCACCAGCTTGACCTTGGGCAGATGTGGCCTTATACATTTCTTCGGCCAATTTATGGCTTACTTTCTGCAATGACTCCATCGAAGATTTAATTTTGTCGTGATTCTTATCCTTGATGGCATCCTTGAGTGCCGTCAATTCTTTCTCCACGTTTTCTTTATCAGACGCGGGGGCTTTATCGCCATAATCTTTTAGCGCTTTTTCCGTCGAATACACTAAGGCATTGCCTTGATTAAAAAGCTCAGCTTCGTCACGGCGTTTTTTATCTTCTTCGGCAAACTTCTCTGCTTCCTTGACCATTTTCTGAATTTCGTCATCAGATAATTTGGTCTTGGCCGTTATTTGAATTTTTTGTTCTTTGCCGGTCGCTTTATCTTTGGCCCCCACATGTACGATACCGTTAGTGTCGATATCAAAAGTCACCTCCACCTGTGGAACTCCACGGGGTGCCGGTGGGATACCTACTAAGTCAAAACGGCCTAGTTCCGTATTATCATTAGCCATCTGGCGCTCGCCTTGTAAAACACGGATCGTCACAGCGGGTTGGTTATCTTCCGCCGTTGAAAAAACCTGACTTTTCTTTGTCGGAATGGTAGTGTTACGATCAATCAATTTAGTAAACACACCTCCCATGGTCTCGATGCCAAGCGACAAAGGTGTAACGTCGAGTAAACGGACTTCTTTGGCGTCCCCAGTAATAATGGCCGCCTGAATCGCGGCACCTAAAGCCACACATTCCATGGGGTCAATACCGCCTTCGATTTTCTGACCAACTTCCTTTTCTAAAAAAGCCTGAACAACAGGCATACGGGTAGGGCCTCCGACTAAAACAACACGGTCAATCTTGACTTCCTCCCCCAGCTTAGAGGACGCATCTTTAATAGCCTGACGCACCGGGCCACGGCAACGGTCTACCAACGGTGCAATTAAATTTTCGAGCTTAGCACGGTCAATTTTGATGTTCAAATGCTTAGGCCCCGTGGCATCGGCGGTGATATAAGGAAGATTAACTTCTGTGGAGACAGTGCTGGACAGCTCCACCTTGGCCTTCTCCGCTGCTTCACGCAGACGCTGGAACGACATTTTATCATTGCGTAAATCAATGCCGCTTTCTTTTTTGAATTCAGCAACGATATAATCAATCAAGGCATTGTCCATATCGGTACCGCCTAATTGATTGTCTCCTGATGTAGCCAACACTTCAAATGTAGCGGCCTTATGGGCTTCATCCCAGCCCATTTCCAAAATAGTCACGTCCAGCGTTCCTCCGCCGAGATCAAACACCATAATCTTTTGTTCCTTACCGGCTTTATCCAGACCATACGCCAAACACGCTGCCGTAGGTTCGTTGATGATGCGCAAAACTTTTAAACCCGCGATTTCTCCCGCATCCTTGGTTGCCTGGCGCTGATTGTCATTAAAATACGCCGGCACGGTAATGACCGCACCTTCTATTGTCTCGCCTAAAAATTTCTCAGCGTCGCTTTTGATTTTCTGTAAAATAAAAGAACCTACTTGTTGCGGCGTGTATTCTTTGCTAAAAACTTTAAATTTAAAATCCAGGCCCATTTTACGTTTGGAGGCATAGATGGTGCCCTCGGAATTGATGGGCGCCTGTCGTCGAGCTGGTTCTCCAACGAGTAATTGCCCATCCTTGGTAAAAGCCACAAATGAAGGGAACGCTTTTCCTGAAGCAACCCCAGCCCCTTCGGCTGAAGGGATAATCACCGGTCTGCCGCCTTCCATGGCTGCTGCCGCAGAATTCGATGTTCCTAAATCAATACCTATAACACGTGCCATAATAGTATCCTCCTTTAAGGGCGGACCAACGCCCTTACGTATTATTCTTTGCCACCTTTACCTTAGCCGTACGTACTACCCGTCCTCCTAAGGTATAACCTTTTTCAAATTCTTCCATCACAACCCCATCAAGAAAATCCTTTGTTTCCTGCTGCATCAAGACCTCTTGGGCATTGGGATCAAACGGTTTACCGACAGATTCAATGGATTTGACGTCGTACCTGTTCATGAGCTCTTTCATGTTGTTAAAAACCATCTCAAGGCCTTTGACCAAATTTGTATCTACCCCTTCTTTGGTTTTAAATGCATTCAAAGAACGTTCCAAGTTATCATAAAGTTTCAGGCACTCAATGATGACTTCTTCATGCGCATACTTGATTAAATCTTCGCGCTCGCGCTGGTGACGCTTTCGCATATTGTCAAACTCGGCCAAAAGCCGTACATATTTTTCTTTTTCAGCCGCCAACTGCCCTTTTAATCCGTCAAAAACATCAACTTTCTGTGGCACCTCCTGCTCGATTCTCGGTGAAAATTGAGGCTGGTTTTCTTGAGGCGACAAAACTTCTTCTGTAGGCTGTTGAACGTTTTCGTCCATAACCTTGATCTATAACCTTTCCATCAATGGCTAAATAAATCCGAGATATACTCAAGGGCAGAGACCACACGGTTGTAATTCATGCGTGTTGGCCCCAAAACCGCAATGCGTCCGGTTAAGCTACCCTTTTCAAAACTAGACACGGCCAAGGAGCAACCTTCTATTTCTTTCAATGCCATTTCATGACCGATATAAATTTCGATTTTATGATTCAAGTCACGGTTGATTAAGGCCAACAAACGCTCCTTCTCCTCGAGAATTCTTAAGATTGCCTGTATTTTTAATATATTCGTATTTTCAGGATAGCCGACCACATGGCTGGTCCCTTTGAGAATAATTTTACTGTCCCAGCCATCCACTGAAATAATACTCGTATAATGAGTCAAATCAGAGATCACCTCAGTGGTTTTCTCCATCAAAATCTCTAACTGATCCACGTGCCTTTTATATTCCAATTGAATGCGGCGCTTCTCTTCTTCTAAAAGCTGGATTTCATTCATCAGATGATCGACATAATAGCGATACCCACGCTGGGTAGGGACGCGCCCAGCAGAGGTATGCGGATGACTCAAATAACCTTCCTCTTCTAGTTCCGCTAAAATATTGCGCACAGTGGCCGGTGACACATCCAGCCTAAATTCCTCAGTGATAAAATGCGAACCTATCGGAGTAATGGTCTTGATGTATTGATTGACCACTATGGCTAAAATTAAATCTTTACGTTGTTGTAAATCAGTTTGTTTAACCATATTGTTTTTCTCCCTGTGAAACCCTCCATAAAAGTACTGCCCCCGGGATTAGCACTCTAAATATACGACTGCTAAAGTATAACATGTCCTATTTTTTTGTCAATCCTTCTTTTGTTTCAGAAGTCAAATATTCAATGTTCCAGAAAAACAACGGCAAATCATCAGGCTTACGGTTTGTGATGTGACTCTTATTGATGACAACGGCTCATCTGACCAAAGGGTACATCAATTCCAGGTCTTCATAAACATGATCAATAAAGATACCAACAAGAATAACCATCATAAAGGCCGCTAATGGATGGGAGCCCGCCATAATAGGATCAAGCAAAGCTAAAGTGGATCCCTGACTGGATCCATTTTGGATCAAAGATATAGCCATAGAAATGGCCCCACAGGAACATAAAAGTATCGGTATACCGGCAGTGAATACCGATACACAGTCACCAATCTAGCTTGGAACAATACCTTTCGTCAAAATAAAAATATTTCTACTTTTAACGAATTGTTATTTTTTGCCCTTCTGAACCTTTGTTTCCTACTTTAGTTCGCGGAACCGTAATAGTTAAAACACCGTCCTTATACTGGGCATTGATATTATCCGTCTTAGCATCATCAGGAAGCGGTACGGTCCTTAAAAAATTACCAAAATAACGTTCCTGACGATAGTATTGATTTGGCCTTTGCTCTTTGACTTCGCTCTCACGCTGGCCAGAGACAACAAGTACCCCATTTTTGACTTCCAGGTTAATTTTGTCTTTTTGCATCCCGGGGATGTCCATGCTGACAATATAAGCATGGGGCATCTGTTTGATGTCCTCACGCGGGTTAAAATCCACCGCGTTCTCCTTCATCATATGCCCCATTTGGTGTTCCATCATTTGCATCTGGGCAAAGGGATCCCACTGATCATAAAAAGATCCTGCATTGGGAAGCTGTGCATTAACTTGTGACGAAGACCGGTTGGCCAGTTGTTTTTCCAATTGATCCACCTTCTGCTGTAGGGCCTGAACCTGATTCTTCAAGTCCTGTGTTTCATTGGCCCTGGCAGTGGCATGAATCAATACAACCATCCCGGCTGTCAATAAAAAAACAGTAGTGATTCGATTGAGTTTTGTCGTTTGCATAAGACACCTCCTGATTTTATCACTTATACAATAACTAGACCCTCACCTTGAGCATCCACCTTAATCTTCTGGCCTTCTTTGATCTCTCCTTGCAAAAGGCGAAAGGCAATAGGGTCTTGAACCAAAGTTTGAATCGTCCTTTTTAAAGGCCTGGCCCCATAAACAGGATCGTAACCCTGCCTGGCCAAGAATTGTTTGGCCTGCTCGGAAACCTCCAATGTTATTTCTTTCTGATTTAAACGGCTTGCCAAGATGCCTAACTGAATATCAACGATTTTCTTTATCTGGGCTTCTGTCAAACGTGAAAAGACGATTATCTCATCCACACGGTTTAAGAATTCTGGGCGGAAATGCACCCGCAAAGCCCTTTGTACATGGTCTTCTATTTTCTGCTGATCCGTCAAATCCGTTATCTGTTCCGTCCCAATATTGGAAGTCATAATCACAATTGTATTCTTAAAATTAATGACCCTGCCTTGGGAATCGGTCAGGTGTCCGTCGTCAAGCAGTTGTAAAAGTACGTTAAAAACATCCGGATGGGCTTTTTCTATTTCATCAAAAAGTACCACCGCATAAGGTTTACGGCGTACCACCTCGGTCAACTGGCCTCCTTCATCATAACCGACATAACCCGGTGGGGCACCAATAAGACGCGAGGTGCTGTGTTTTTCCATATATTCGCTCATATCAATACGTACTATGGCACTTTCATCATCAAATAAAAACCAAGCCAAGGCCTTGGCCAACTCGGTTTTACCGACCCCTGTGGGCCCCACAAAAATAAATGAACCCAAGGGCCTCTGCGGGTCGCTTAAACCTGTGCGAGAGCGGCGAATGCAAGAAGCAATCGCTTCAATGGCTTTGTCCTGACCAACGACCTTTTTCTTTAAGGCTTCTTCCATATATACTAATTTTTCTGTCTCTGCTTGCATCAATTTTGACAAGGGAATTTTTGTCCACTTAGAAATAATTTCCGCAATGTCCTGGTCATCAATCTCCTCTTTAAGCATGGCTCCATTTTTTTGTACTTTGGAGAGTTCTTTATTATTAACTTCCAATTCCCTTTGTAACTGGACCAGAACACCGTAGCGGATTTGAGCGACTTTATCCAAATCCCCCACTTTCTCAGCCTTGGCCTCTTCAATTTTACGTTCTTCAATATCCGCTTTAATGGTACGGATCCGGTCAATAACCACCTTTTCATTTTGCCAGCGTATGCGCATCTTTTTATTTTCTTCCTTTAAAATTGCTAATTCTTCTTCGATTGTCTTGACACGCTCTTTAGAGGAGACATCCTGTTCCTTCTTAAGGGCCTGTCGTTCTATTTCAAGCCGGCGGATTTCTCGTTCATTGTGATCCAACTCTTGAGGCATGCTATCGATTTCAATACGCAATCGGGAAGCCGCCTCATCAATTAAGTCAATGGCCTTGTCCGGTAAGAAACGATCTGTAATATACCTCTGGCTCATTACCGCCGCGGCAATAATTGCGGAGTCTTGAATACGTACGCCGTGATGCACCTCATATTTTTCCTTAAGGCCACGTAAAATGGCAATGGTGTCTTCCACCGTCGGTTCATTGACCATGACCTGCTGAAACCGTCTTTCTAAGGCCGCATCTTTTTCAATATACAGACGGTATTCATCCAATGTGGTTGCGCCAATGCAACGCAACATCCCACGGCTTAGGGCGGGTTTAAGTAAATTAGCGGCGTCTACACTTCCCTCTGCCCGCCCTGCGCCGACAATAGTGTGTAGCTCATCAATGAATAAAATAATGGCTCCATCATTAGACTCCACCTCTTTTAAAACACTTTTAAGCCGATCCTCAAATTCTCCCCTGAATTTTGCTCCGGCCACCAAAGCTCCCATGTCCAAAACAACGACCCTTTTGTGTTTAAGGCCTTCAGGAACGTCTCCTAAAAAAATCCGCTGCGCCAGACCTTCGACTATCGCCGTTTTGCCAACCCCCGGCTCGCCGATTAAAACAGGATTATTCTTGGTCCGGCGCGATAGCACTTGAATAACACGGCGAATTTCTTCGTCGCGCCCGATAACGGGGTCAAGCTTACCTTTACTGGCCAAATCTGTTAAATCTTTACCGAATTTTTCTAAAGGTTTTTGTATGTTCTGCTCTTGCGATTGCATTTATACCATTTCCTTTCAGTAGGGGCGATGATAAATCGCCCCTACTACACAATACCCATTATCCAACCTGAATATCAATGGCTTTGGGTTTGGCCTTTTCGGATTTAGCTACGACTATCTCTAAGACCCCATCTTTATAGTTGGCCTGAATTTTACTAGCATCTACGCCTGTACCTAAATTAAAAGAACGTACGAAATGGCCATAGGTCCGCTCCAGGCGGTGATAATTTTTATCCTTCTGTTCCGTTTCCTCTTTACGTTCACCTTCAATGGTCAAAAGGCCATTTTCAAAGGAAACACGTACATCCTCTTTTTTAATACCTGGCAAATCAGCCTTAATGGTATAGCTTTCTTTCTCTTCTAAGACATCCAAAGCCGGGAACCATTGTGAAGCATTTCTTACCAGCGATCTCCCCACTAAAGGGAAAAATGGACTAAAGAATTCATCATTCAAGATTTCCCGTAATGGGTCTATTTGGTGTTTACGATATTGAATCAATGACATAACCCACCTCCTGTTTAAAGTGTTGTTTATTAAGAAATAATTATCACTCTAATAACTAGAGTGCTAATACCCATGCCAAAAAAATGAGGATTTCTCCTAATCATATCCTCACCAAGATACCCAAGAATAAACTCCCGGGTGAAAACTATTAGCACTCTTTAAATCTGAGTGATAATTTACCACAAATTTTTAATTTGTCAAGTCTCTATTTTTACTCGAATATTCTATTTTTTCTACTGCCCTATCAATGTTTTTATGACTGTTAACAACTTCGCTGGCTCAAAAGGTTTAGTGATAGCTGGGTAAAGTTGGCCATCCACATTGATTTGGTTGAGGTCTGTTCCTTTAGGCAAATATGTATTAATAGAAGTAAAAAACAGAACGGGGATATTTCTTGTGACCTCAACTGATTTTAAAAGCTTTACCGCTTCTCCTCCTGGCATATTTGGCATCATAACATCCATAATGATTAAATCTGGTTTTTGTTCAACGGCCTTTCTGACCCCTTTATCTCCATCGCTAGAAAATATGACTTCATAATTACTCTTTTTCAATCTGTGTTCCAGCAAGTCAATAATATCCACGTCATCATCGACTATTAATATTTTCTTCATTTATGTCCCCTTTAGGAAGAGTAAATGTGAATTTTGTGCCCTTGGATTTTATGCTTTCCACAAAAATCTTCCCGTTGTGCAATTCAACAATATTTTTACAAATAACCAAGCCCAATCCCGTCCCTTTTTCTTTAGGGCTGATCTGTTGACGAACTTGATAAAATTTCGAAAAAAGATTAGGCAAATTTTCTGGGGTAATGCCTAGGCCAGTATCGGCAACTCCACACTCTACAAGCCTATCAGTTTGTTTTACAGATATTTCAATGTGGCCTTTATCGGTAAATTTACACGCGTTGCTGAGCAAATTAAATAAAACCTGAATAATCTTTGCCTTGTCCGCAAACACTTCTACTTTTTTTGCTGGACAATTACACCTTATTTCCAAACCTTTTTTTTGAATTTTTGGCATAAAATCAGATATGACTTCTTTGACTATCTCTACAAGGTCTACATTTTTCTTAACAATCTCCAATCGCCCTTTTTCCATCTTGGAAAGATCCAATAAATTATCAATTAATTCCCTTAACCGCTCGACATTTTTCAGGGACATATTTAAATATTTAAGTTGTTGTTCATTAGGAGAACCATACATCCCCTCTGAAACCTGGGAAATGCTCTCTTGGATAATAGTTAAGGGGGTACGTAATTCATGAGAAACATTGCTAACAAAATCATCCTTGAGTTGGTCTAAGGATTTGAGTTTTTCATTCTTTTCTCGTAATTCATTAATATCTTTTTCTAACTGTTTTATAACAGCAGAGAAAGAACGTCCTAAAACAACTATTTCATTTTCTCCATGCCCAAGCTCATTGATGACTTCCGGGCTTAAAAATGGTTCGATCGCTTTACGGTTTTTATTAGAAATATCATTGATTTTCACTAACAAAGAACGTATGAAGAAATACCCGACCAGGACCCCGATAACCATAAAATTCATGGCAATTGTAAAGCCCGTGGTGGGAATATTGACGTATCCAATCCCTGTATTCTTTAGGTAAACATAATAAAGTAGTACCATCGGAATAATCGAGATGATCAAAAAGATGATTGTAAATTTACGCTGGACGGATGTTTCTTCAAAAGGGACTATACGGATATGGACTTTTTCTTTTGGATTCATAATAGAGGAGTGCTTATAAAAACGTATAACTTTAACAAGAAAATTCTATCTTGTAAAGTCTCCTGGCTTAATTAACCATTTTTTTAAAATGGCCATGCCACCTAATAAAATTAAATAATAAAAAAAGATGTACCATCCGTTTAAGTGGTGAACATAAAAATATCCGTATGGAATTTGAGCAAACCAGGAAGTTAAAAGCAAAGTAAAATTAAACACTGCCTTAAGCGTGCAGGCAAAGGCAACTGCCAGCCATGGACAAAAAAGCCCCACAGCTACTAGTCCCAAACTTAAGGCTATCACTAAATCCGCTAACGGAACAATAGGAATATTGGCGATAATGGCAACCGGTGAGATGATGTCATATTCGTATACTATTATGCCACTGATGCCTACCCAGGCTACCAAGGATACACTCAAGGCCTGTACCAAATACTTTAGGATTCTTGCCTTAATAAATTGATTGAGCAAGGGCCCCAAAAGAACGTTGAGATATATGATAATAGCCACACAAATAAAAGATAATTGAAATCCTATATCGAAAAGGTTCAAAGGATTTAATAAAAACAAAATAAGAGCAGCGAATCCCAAAGAATTGGCTGTGTCCACTTCGTATTCCAAACAAAAGCTGCTTAAAATAACAATGGCCATAAGTACTGACCGTACCACCGATGCTGTCCAACCGCTAAGAATCGCATAGGCAAATAAAAACAAGCTGGCCAGAACAAATTGTCCCTTGCGAGGCAATCGTAATACTTTCAGAATAAATAGGACAATAGAAGCTATCAGGGTCATGTTCATCCCGCTGATGGCCAGGATATGGGATGTTCCGGTCTTGCTAAAAAGCGCATAAATGTCTTTTGTTAAAAAAGAACGGTCCCCTAAAACCATGGCTTGGATCATGCTTGTTTCTTGAGGTTCCAAATACTGCGCTAAAATAGTTTTAAATTTGTGTCTTATTTTAAAAGAAAAGCTAAGCCAGCTATGGCCGTTATTGGAGGAAAGCACTTTGATGGTCTTTCTCTTCCCCACACTAAAAATAAAGAATAACCCGTGGTCTTCCAGGTACTGTTGATAGGAAAAACGACTTAAAGGACTGCTAAAGGCCTTGTATAAAGTCCCCTCCAGAACCACATGATCCCCATAGCCCAACTTTTGAAGCTGATAACAATTGACCAATATCCTGCCTGTGGCTTTATGCCAATTGTCATTCAAATTGACTCGAATGATTTGAAGTTCAAACATTTGTTTTGTCCCGAATGTCGTCGGCTTTATCTGCACATCGGAATCTATGGTTCCTTCAATAGCTTTGGTTTTCTTTTGGTCTTTGTAAGAAAGAAAACCGATATGATCAGAGGGTAAAAGATAAACATTCTGGTAAGAAAAAGCCCCTAAGCAAACAAGACTTAAGCACAACAAAAAAACAGATACCCTGGTCCTCGGTAAACTCAAAATAATAAAAACACCGCTTAAGATACTCCAAACAGGCCAACTCCATGGTCCATATCTTCCCAAGAAAATACCTAGGCCCATAGCAAGGCCTAAATAAAAACAAGGACGGTGGGTATATTGATTAAATTTTAAGATATTTGATAATACGTTCATAACGTTGAGGTGACATGCCTTTGGCTTTAAGCAAAGGGTCCAGGCTGATAAAGGCCCCTTGTGTGTGACGATAGGCCATAATATATTCAGCCGTCTTAGGTCCGATACCCGGGACCTTCAGCAGGTCATCAATGCTGGCACGGTTAATGTTGATAGCTGTTGCCAGAGATTTCTTTTGGGCTGTATGGAGCCAGTCAAAAATACAAAGATTTCTTTGAAGCCCAATGTTGATCAATGTACCGGCAAAAATAATGATACAAAGACCTCTGACAACAGACTTTTCTTGAGGTGTCCAACAAAACACTTTTAGAATTAAACGTAGGGGAATTGTTATTTATAAAGCCATGGGAAATGACTTAACAATGAAATCTATTTTATCAAAAGAATTCAAGGGTTCAATGTTTATCGCTTAAAGCCGGTTCAATGTGAACCAGAACATCTGCCACCCCAAAAGAGGACAACATCAAAGCATCTTTGACACGATGAGCAATACCGTGGGCTTCAATGACCTGCATGTTGGCATTGACTTCCACATGAATATCGACAAATAACTGCAGTCCACTTTTGCGCACCCTGCATTTTTCAATGGTGACGACCCCGGAAACCTGGGAAGCAATGGCACGGACGGCCTCTTCTGTTCGTGGATTGGGCGCATGGTCCATAATTTCAGCAACGGCCTTTTTTAACAATATACTCCCGTTAAAAGCGAGGATAGTACTGGCAGCCAAGGCTGCCCAATCATCAGCACACTCGTAACCTTTACCGCCTATTAACGCCATGGAAATACCTATGAACGCAGCTATAGAGGTCAACGCGTCGGATCTATGGTGCCATGCGTCCGTCTTGACTGAAAGGCTGTCGACATCTCTCCCAACGGAAAAAAGAAAACGAAACAAAGTTTCCTTAATAAAAACAACAATAACCAAAACGACCAGTGTAAACGCTGCAGGCATGTGATGGGGGTTAAAGATTTCGCGGACACTTTCAACAGCAATCCCCGCTGCGACCATTAAAAGGGCCAATGAAACAATCATCGCGGCCAAAGATTCAGCTCTACCATGGCCATAAGGATGGTTTTCATCTGCAGGGATGGAGCCGATCTTTATGCCGCCTAAAACTATCGCTGATGAAAAAATATCCATGATCGATTCGATACCATCTGCAATCAAGGCATAAGAATGCCCTATGATACCGACAATGGTCTTGACAGCGGCCAGAACCACGTTGCAGACAAGGCCGATCAAGACGCCGCGTATGCTGCGTGAGAAGCGGTCCCTATACAGATTATATCCATTGTGTTCCATAAGCCATGCACTGGTTAAAATAATTTCAATTGCTGTTTTTCGGCTTCTTTTCCTTTAGATAATCTTCGGTGCAATTTAGAGTTTTCGTACGCTTTCAAGTCTTCTTCAATATCCTCCCAAAATATCGAAGGAGGATTAAAAAAAGTCTGCCCGAAAAGTTGCCTGCGACCGGCACGCGTCAAATATAAATGTTCTTTGGCACGCGTCATCCCTACATAAAACAATCTGCGTTCCTCCTGAGGATCTCCTTTCATGTCCGCTAAATCCAGTGGTAGGAGTTTGGCCTCACAACCTATGATAAAAACGACATGAAATTCCAAGCCTTTAGCGGCATGCAAGGTCGACAAGGACACTTTTTCGATGTTATAAGACAACGTTTCTTCAAACTGCTGTAATAAAATCTCGTCTTTTTCATCTTGTCTCAATTCTTTCAAATCTTCCTTTTTTACCTTTGGTTTAGATGAAACGGTATAAGGAATCCCCAAATGTTCCAACGCTTCAATGATGACATTTTTTTGTGCGTTAAGCCGATACAAAACAGCGATATCTCCAAAACTACGCTGGGCTTTACGATAAGTCTCCACTCTATGGGAATCCTGCGAAAACATACTGATACCGCCAACCAACTGTTCAATTTGATGGGCCACAAACTCAGCCTCGGCCCGGTCAGTCGCGGCCTCATGAATCACGAGTTTTCCTTGATCATAAATTTTGGCTGTTGCCTGGGGGACTTCATGCCCACAATCTTTACTAATGACCTGAGAACTGGCCGATAATAAATTGACCGTTGAACGGTAATTCTCCGTTAAAGAAAGTTTGACACTCCCAAGGAAATCATCGATAAAACGATGAAACAATTTGACCTGGCTGCCCCGAAAGCCGTAAATGGATTGATTGGGATCTCCGATGGCCGTTAATAAAACACCCTCTTGGGTCAAAATCTTAAGCAAGGCGTTTTGAACCAAATTGATATCCTGATACTCATCCACAAATAAATAACGATACCGTTGACGCACTTTGAAAGAGATATCTTCATTTTCTAGAAGAATAAAAGCCTCCCGTAAGATGTCATCAAAATCAATAAGCCCTTTAGCGCGTAGAAAACGATGATACTTTTGATAATTGTCATCCGCATCAACGACAAGTCTGGTAGATTTGATCAAAGATATTTCCTCCAGGACTTGCTTATGTTGGACAGGACTTTTTTCTGAGAAAATCTCCCCCATAAAACCTTGGATGTCTTCGGGTAGGGCGATTTGGAAATCTTTAGGTAAAGGTGTATATTCGCTAAATTCACGTAAAAGGCTTAGGGCAAACCAGTGAAATGTTCCCACGGTCACACGACGCCACAATTGCGGCACTTTAGCTTCCAGACGCTCACGCATTTGGTGCGCAGCTTTATTGGTAAAAGTAATGGCTAAAATTCTTTGATCCTGCTCTAAGGTTTTAAGAGTACGGATGATGCGGTGGATTAAAGTATGCGTTTTACCGGTTCCAGGGCCGGCGACGATGATTAAATGAGAACCTTCGTGGGAGACCGCCTGCCACTGTGCTTCATTAAGATCAGCGGGTTTATTCATAACTAAAATAAGGCTAACTGCTTCTCGATTTTGTCCCGTTCACCCTCTTTAAAAATCTCAACGGTGCCGTATTCCCCATCATAACCGGCGGCAATTTTGACCTTGCCCTTGCGCATACGGCTTATTCCTTCGGCAATCATCTCTCCGGCGTTTCGGCGAATTTTATCTATGGGGGCATCCAGAAGGATATAAAATTCACTGCCTATTTTGGCCAGCATGTTCATGTAAGCTTCCTGAACGGCTTTGCTGGCAGGGCCTACGCCCTTGGCTTCACCAATCACCTCAGGCAATGGCACTGTGTTCCAATAAGGACGATGCCGTTTACTTTTTTCCCCTTCTTTCCGGTCAGCCAATTCTGCTACACGGGCCATGACCCCTACGGTCACAGGCTTACCGCACACCGAACACAAACCATTATTTTCTATGGTCTGTTGGGGATGCCAGCGTACATGACAAAGCCTATGGCCGTCATAATGATATTTACCTTCTTCTGGGAAGAATTCCACGGTGCCCAACAAGCCGTTATCTCTGCTATCAGATAATGCCCTATAAATAGCCGGATAGGAAAGATCGGTATCAAAAATATTGGCTTCGCGGCCTAATTTTGAAGGCGAATGTGCATCGGAATTCGAAACCAGAATAAAAGGATCCAATTGCTTTAAACGCCAGTTCATTAAAGGATCCGATGATAGGCCAGTTTCGACGGCAAAAATATGGTCCGTTAAATCTGCAAAACAATCTTCCATGCGGTCAAACCCTCCCATAGATCCCAAAGCCGAGAACCATGGCGTCCATATGTGGGCAGGCACAAAAATATTTTTTTTATCGGCCTCAAGGGTGATTTCCAAAAGATCCCTAGAATCCAATCCCAAAATCGGTCGCCCATCGCTTTTAATATTGCCGATGCCACCCAGTTTGGCCTGCACCTTCTTGGCCGCTGCAAACGACGGGGACCAAATCAAATTATGGACCTTACGGACTTTGTCCAGGCGTTTATAAATATTGGAAATCTCGACCGTGAGCATAAAACGTACGCTACCGTAACAGGCCTTCGGCACTTGAGCGTCAATAGGCTTGGCATATTTATCTTTGAGTTTAAATAGACCTTCTTCGGCAGGCTCTAATTTCTCCTCGAGTTCTTTCATCCAAACGGGATGAACAAAATCACCGGTACCAACAACCTGTATTCCTTTATATTGAGCCCAAAGATAAAGGTTTTCTAAATCAAGATTTTTAGCCGTTGCACGGGAGTATTTAGAATGGATGTGAAGGTCTGCATAGAATCGCATAAATGAATCCCGCTAAAGCGGGGCTTCCTTAAACAACTATACTAACCAATTTATTGGGAACGACAATGAATTTTTTTATTGTAGCCCCTTGCAAATAACGGGTAACGTTAGTGTCTGTCATGCAAAGTTCACACAGTTGTTCTTGACTAGCTGTGACAGGGGCAGTGAATTGGCCACGGATCTTACCGTTAATCTGAACGGCATAAATCACTTCGGTCTGTTTAAGGGCCGCTGCATCAAATTTGGGCCAGGCAACCTTGCAGACGGTGGAGTCTTTCTTTCCTATCATCTGCCAAAGCTCTTCGCATAAATGTGGGGTGAAAGGGGCAAGTAATAAAATCAAAGTTTCTATAGATCGAGTTTGTAAGAATAATTTTCTACGAAAAACTAGGAATCTTTCTGAAGGGCTCCCCCCTTCCATAGCAACTCTCATATGAAAAGTATATTTATCAATGGCATTAGCTAAAATCATGATCTGGCTAATGGCCGTATTAAACTTATAGCCTTCTTCAAAGGATTGGGTAATTTGTTTTATCGCTAAATTTCTTGCACGTTCGAGTCCTTTATCATTATCATCCATCTCAGAGATATTCAAAATGTAATTTGATAGCTCATTTCGTATATTTTCAATAGTACGTTCGCTTTGAACGACATCAGTTCCTATAGGCTTATCTACCATTTGATAAATACGATTTAAGAATTTCCACGCACCTTCTAATCCATCGCTGTTCCATTCTAGCTGGTCTTCTGGAGGTGCGGCAAACAAAATAAACAAACGCAAGGTATCGGCCCCGTATTTACTTAAGACCTCATCAGGATCCACAGTATTGCCGCGGGATTTAGACATCACTTCCCCGTCCTTAAGAACCATGCCTTGGGTCAAAAGACGCTTAAACGGTTCGTTAAAATCAACCAGACCTAAATCTTTGAAGAATTTGGTAAAAAAACGCGAATACAATAAATGCAAAATCGCATGTTCAATGCCGCCGATATACTGGTCCACTTCCATCCAGTATTTGGCCTCTTGTTTTTTAAAAATTTCTTTATTATTATGTGCCGAACAAAACCGTAAGAAATACCATGATGAATCAAAGAAAGTTGCCATGGTATCAGTCTCCCGACGGGCAGGTTTAAAACACTTAGGACAGATTGTTTCTACAAATGTTTCGATACGATTTAACGGGCTTCCACCCTGGCCGGTAATTTCCACATTTTTAGGTAGATGGACAGGTAATTGGTCATACGGAACCGGAACTGCACCGCAGGATTCACAATAAATAACAGGTATCGGCGTTCCCCAATAACGTTGACGGGAAATTAGCCAATCACGCAAACGCCAATGCACACTGATTTTACCCATATGCTCTTTTTGCATCCACTGGGCAATCTTTTCTTTAGCTTCTTCGTTATTGATACCATCGAACTGTTTGGAATTCACCAAGACCCCTGTGCCTTCGTAAGCTTCAGCCATTTGTTCAATGTTGATTTTAAGATTTTTAGGGTCTTGGATGACAATACGCATGGGCAGATGATATTGACGGGCAAATTCGAAATCGCGCTGGTCGTTGGTAGGCACCGCCATAATGGCCCCTGTCCCGTATTCCATTAAAACATAGTCACCTATAAAAATAGGGATTGTCTCACCATTGACGGGGTTGATCGCATGGCGGCCTATAAAAACTCCTTCTTTGCGCTGGTCGCCGGACATGCGAAGGCTCTTACTTTTATTGGCCGTTTTCTCAATGAAAGCCAAAACATCTTTTTCTTCTTTAATACCTGAAACCCATTTCTTTACCAATGGATGCTCGGGGGCCAGTACTACATAAGTGGCGCCGAAAATAGTATCGGGACGTGTGGTAAAAACAGTAATCACCTCTTGACTATCTTTGACCTTAAAATAAATTTCCATACCGAAACTTTTGCCTATCCAGTTCTGTTGCATGATCCGTACGCGAGACGGCCAGTCTTGAAGCTGCTTTAAATCTTTCAAAAGGCTTTCGGCATAATGCGTGATTTTCAAATACCACTGTTCCAAATCTTTCTGTACCACTAGGGATTTACAACGCCAACAAGTACCATCGATGACTTCTTCATTGGCCAAAGTCGTCTGGCAACTAGGACACCAATTGACCGAGGAAGTTTTCTTATATGCCAGACCGCGCTCAAACATCTTCAAAAAAACCCACTGGTTCCATTTGTAATATTCACTGTCGCAAGTAGAAATCTCGCGATCCCAATCATAGGAAAAGCCCATGCGTTTTAATTCTTCATGCATCTGGTCGATGCAGCGATAGGTCCATTCCCCTGGGTCGGTTTTATGTTTGATAGCGGCATTTTCCGCCGGTTGGCCAAAAGCATCGTAGCCGATCGGGTGTAAAACATTAAAGCCTTGCATTATTTTGTAACGGGCAATCACGTCACCGATGGTGTAGTTGCGCACATGACCCATGTGAATCTTTCCCGATGGGTAAGGAAACATCTCCAGCACATAATATTTCTTTTTTGTACTGTCAGCTTCCACCCTGAAGGTCTGGTGTCTATCCCAGTACTCTTGCCACTTGGCTTCAATAGATTTGATATCGTTGGTTGTATAAGGCATATTTGAGGAAACCCTTCGCTTTGTTCAGAAGTGATTTTACTTAAAGAAACGAATTAAAATCAAAGGGGGATCGTTGTAAAACAATCCCCCTCTTAAACTCCCTCTCTATAAAATAGAGCTATTTATGTACTAATTCTTTCTGAGTCGCTGCATTTTCTTGCGCATAATAGTTCATTCCGCGTTCGACAAACTGCGCTTCCACACGTTTAGGAGAAAAGAACCGGCGGCAAAACTCCTCTGCTTTTTTATTACTAAAGGCACGGCAGCAATAAATGTCTACGGTGATGAAGTCTTTAGGGGTCAATGTATGGATAACTATGGAACTTTCAATTAAAGGTACCCATCCTGAGAGGCCAGCTTTGTCCGGGAAACGCACACCGTCGCTTTTAAATATTGACGGAGGAGCTTGTTTCTCCATCCCTAAGAATCCTACGATTTCATCGAGAAAATTGTAGCACAGGGTCAAATCATCACACACACCGGGTTTACAATCATAGAGGTCTAACAATAATTCATACCCGAATACCCCAGCTTTGCTCATCTACGCTCTCTTTTCTGCCAGCCTCACTCTGGCGAAGGAACCTTTACGGCCCTTGGATTGTTAACTGCATCCCTATATGGTCCAACGCCCAGACGCAGTGGTGAGCTTTGTCGAACCATGAAAAAACGATATATTATACAAAAAGCCCTACAAAATAAAAGTATTTTTTATCCAGCGCTTAACTTAGTAAACGGTTGTATTTTATAACAAATAAAATCATATAAAGTAATAATTTTATGAAATTTTACCTCTCACACGACATTTGATTTTTTAAAACAAATACACTAAAATGGACACTCTAAAAGCTCTACATACCGTATTACGGCAAACTGCTGTATCCTAAAAATTAAGGAGAAGGATCCTATGAAAGTCACGATCAATGGAACAATGAAAGAACTGACCAACAGTTCTTGTTTATCGGATATTGTCTCCCAGTTTTGTAAACAACCCAAGAATATCATCACGGAAGTCAACGGTCATATCATTACCTCCAATGACTGGAACCATACGAGCATCAAAGAGGGGGATCAAATTGAACTGGTCGCCTTTGTCGGAGGCGGTTAATAATGGACTCTTCTTTAATGATCGCTGGCAAACAATTCAAAAGTCGTTTTTTCCTGGGTACCGGAAAATTCAAAAACAAAAAAGACTTGAAAGACTCCATCGAAGCCTCGGGTGTAGAAATTGTTACCGTGGCCTTACGCCGTATTGACCTGGAACATCACGAGGATAATATTGTTGATTATATTCCTAAAAATGTCACACTTTTGACTAACACCTCCGGTGCGCGTAACGCCCAAGAGGCCGTGCGCATTGCCAGCTTGGCCAAAGCTTCCGGCCACGGCAATTGGGTCAAAATTGAAGTCATCAATGATAGTAAATATCTGTTGCCGGACAACGCTGAAACCATCAAAGCCACTGAAATTTTGGCCGCGGAAGGTTTTGTGGTGTTGCCTTACATGTACCCAGATCTTTACGCAGCACAAGCTTTGATGAAAGCCGGGGCCGCCACTATCATGCCTCTCGGTTCATTAATCGGAAGTAACCGAGGTCTGAAAACGCGCGAATTTATTAAAATCCTTATCGATGAAATTGATTTGCCTGTTGTCGTCGATGCGGGCATCGGCGCTCCTTCACAAGCGGCCGAAGCAATGGAATCGGGTGCTGATGCTGTATTGGCAAATACTGCGGTCGCCACCGCCGGAAATCCGGCCCTTTTGGCCAAAGCATTCGCGTGGGCGGTCGAGGCCGGGCATCTGGCTTATTTAAGCCAACTGTCAGGTCAAAAGAATTTAGCAACCCCCTCTTCCCCGCTGACGGGATTTTTATATGATATCCCTGCAAAAAATTAAAGACATATTAAATGATTCTAGATCAGAATCACTAGAAGAATTGGCCCAAGAGGCTGCACGTATAACCCGCCAATACTTCGGTCGAGCCATCGTGCTTTACGCACCGGTGTATCTATCTAATTTCTGCAGCAGCCATTGTACCTATTGCGGGTTTCACAGCCATAATAAAATCCAACGGATAAAGTTAACGCCTGAACAATACCGCAAAGAAATGCAAGTCATCTACAAACAAGGTATCCGTAACCTTTTGATGTTAACCGGTGAATCTTATCAACATACTCCTATGGAATATCTGAAAGAAGCGGCACGGATCGCTTCAGAATACTTTCAAGGCATCTCTCTGGAAGTGCATCCCATGCGCATACAGGAATATAAAGAACTTTTTTTCGCCGGTGTGGATGGAATCACCATCTACCAAGAAACCTATGATCGTACACGCTACGCTCAAGTGCATTTGTCCGGCCACAAGAAAGACTATGATTTCCGTCGAAAAACTTCTGTACGTGCAGCGGAGGGAGGCATGCGTCAGATCTCTCTGGGAATCCTTTTGGGCTTAAGTAATATCGCTGAAGATTTGCTTGAACTATACACCCATTTGCGGGAAATGGAAAAAAATTATCCAGGCGTTGAATATAGCGTGTCCTTCCCCCGTTTACGTACTATTAAGACACAAGAATTCGCCCATTGCGATGTGGATGATATTGCTTTGACTAAAATTATCGCCTTAACACGTGTTCTTTTTCCGCGCGTAGGGATAAATCTCTCCACCCGCGAGACGCCGGAATTACGCGATCATTTGTTGGAAATTGCCGTCACCCGCATGTCGGCAGGGTCGAACACATCCGTTGGAGGCTATGCCCTGTTATCTGAACAAGAGCAGGATCCTCAATTCGACATCAAAGACGAACGTTCGGTGGCCGAGATAATTGCGCTTTTAAAATCCAAAGACTTCGACCCCGTCTTTACCGACTGGCGAAGAATTGAAAATACTGCATGAATATTTTAGAACAAGGCCTTTTACGCTACCTCAAACCCGAACAACTCTCCCTCATCCAATCCAAGAAAATTGGTATTGGTGGGGCCGGAGGGTTGGGGTCTAACTGCGCCATGATGCTCGTACGCACTGGATTTAAACATTTAGAAATCATCGACCAGGACGTGATTGATGCATCCAATTTAAACCGCCAGCAGTACTTTGGCAATGAAGTAGGTTTACCCAAGGTCGAGGTCACCAAAAAACGCCTCTTAGATATCAATCCCGATGCTGATGTCCTCATCCACCAAACCCAATGGAATGAAGCAAAGGGGGGGCAATTCTTTAAGGGCTATGACTTTATTGTGGAAGCTTTCGATATTGTGGATTGGAAATATCGCTTCGTGCAGTACTACGCCCCGCGCTTTTCTATTATTATAAGCGGCGTTGGCATGGCAGGGTTGACCCAAAAAGAACCCATGTCGGTTAAAAAAGTAGGCAATGTGTATATTTGCGGTGACCGTACCACCGACTCCCACCAGGGACACCCTCCTATGGCCCCCCGTGTGACTGCCTGTGCTGCCATGATGGCGGAGGTCGTGCTGGATGTTACTCTAGGAATCAAAATTTCTTAAAGTTAGGTCATGGCAGGCACGGGAGCTTGTAATTTCTGCTGCAGTTCGCTTAAAATCGGCAGGTTCACGGCTCGATGATCACAGGCACATGACCTGCCCCTCTTAAAATATACCCTAAAGGGAGAGGTATAAACAAATCTACATTTTTATCAGAAAAAAACTTGTAATACCCTTGCGGGTTCTGCCACATTCTTGGATATTCCCAAGCTGGGCTTAAGAATTCGTCTTCTTTAATAATAAAGACAACAAATCTCCTTTTGGTCCCAAAAACCTTAAGCAAACCATAAGGGGTATAATTGCCCAACATACGCACATTGCGTTTCGCAAAATAGTAGGTTATTTCAGCTACATTTGAAACGATCACACAATCCTTAGGTAATCTTTGCACAAGAGGAGCATACTGCTCTATTTTCTCTGATACTTTCTTGATTGTCTTTTGAGTGTAATAAAAATCGACCGCCGGGAAAACCTGTACCAGAACAAACGCAAAAAGGATAAGGGCTGTAATGGATTTAATATCTAAAGCAACAAACGCATTTAATCTTTTAAGTACGGCATGAACAGCATATACCAGGCCTCCCATAAAAATCCAAGCCAGCTGGATAAGAAAACGCTCATCGATAGATTCCGGAGTCAAATAGATTGTTTTAAAGCCAATGAGAAAGACAGAATCAAGGACAAAATAGACCAAAAGGATGAGCGCATAAATAAAGACGGTTTTCTCGTGTTTGACTGTATTCCAGGCAAAAAGAACAAAACCTGCTATCAGCCCCGCCATAAGGATAAAAACTACGCCTTCAAAAATACGGTTTGTAAAAACCATCTCCGCCAAGCTTCGGAAGTAATCATGTAGACTGACCTGCAAAGAAATCTTGGAAGGCCGCATCGAAAGAGGCTGTATTCTTCCGAAAACAATTAAATTGCGAATGACATAGGGAGCAACGACCAAGAAA
This sequence comes from bacterium, assembly GCA_021783915.1. Classification (GTDB taxonomy): domain Bacteria; phylum Omnitrophota; class Gorgyraeia; order Zapsychrales; family Fredricksoniimonadaceae; genus JACQCF01. The sequence continues at coordinate 20,496 of JAJXTI010000003.1, read as the reverse complement.
ACCCCCAGGACATACACAGCTGTTGTTGTTAGGAAATCTTTAAAATTTATCAGCCCGATGACAAAAGCCCCTATCAAACCTATACCGATGCTTAAATTCAGGGGCAGACCAACATACCTAATAAGAAATGCATACCCGGTAATAATCCCCGTCAAAAAAATAAAAAAAATTGGGACCTTGGTCCTCTTTTCGATGATATGAAATACCATGGCCAAGCTTATTAAGCTAAAACATAAATACGGTACATCTGTCCAGGCCATAAGTGAACACTTGACAACAGGAAACATAAATGTGCACACAAATGAAGCCACCCAAGCCACAATAGAGGGCATCAATTTCCTAAAGACTATAAAAAACAGGAATGGTAAAAATAAGAACCCTATTCGTGGCCAAACAAGACTGGCTGTGTACGCATTGATTCCAAAAAATTTAAGTGCCGCAATAAGAATGGGATAGCCGGGTGGTTCAAAAATAGTTGGCAGGCTATCTGGAATTGCTGGTTGCACGAAAAAATTGCTAAAGACTAGCCCTTTGAAATGGCTGATATTCTCGGCGGTGCTGACATAAATAACGGAATCAGTTGTAAATGGGAATAACCAATGGGCAAGCATATGAACTCCCCCGTCTCGCCTAAGTAAGACAGGGGGACCAACAATAGATTAACTTCTGTATTCAGCGAACAAATCAGTGGATAAATAACGTTCGCCAGTCGATGGAAGGATGGCCACAATTAATTTACCTTTGTTCTCAGGGCGTTTGCCTACTTGGATAGCGGCGTGGACGGCAGCCCCTGAGGAAATACCACAGAGGATACCTTCCTCCCGAATCAAACGTTTGGCCATAGCAAAAGCCTCGTCATTATCTACCTGAACGACCTCATCAATGAGTTTCATATCTACGATACTAGGAATAAAACCAGCGCCAAGCCCTTGAATTTTATGAGGGCCAGGTTGGCCACCGGACAGAACAGGTGAACCCTTAGGCTCAATAGCAATGGCCTTAAAAGAAGGTTTACGAGATTTAATGACTTGGGCCACACCTGTGATGGTCCCGCCAGTACCTACCCCTGAGATAAAGACATCAACTTTCCCATCGGTATCACGCCAAATTTCCTCAGCTGTAGTCAGACGGTGAATCTCCGGATTTGCCGGATTGTCGAATTGCTGAGGCATAAAATATTTAGCATCACTCTCAGACAATTCTTTAGCTTTTTTGATGGCCCCCTTCATTCCTTCCGGTCCTGGAGTCAGAATTAGTTCAGCCCCTAAAGCTTTTAAAAGAGCCCGTCGTTCCAAAGACATCGTCTCAGGCATGGTCAAAAGCAGTTTATACCCTTTGACGGCGCAAACAAAAGCCAAAGCAATACCGGTGTTGCCGGAAGTCGGCTCAACGATAACCGTATCCTTCTTGATTTTTCCCGTCTTCTCGGCAGCCCTGATCATATTAAAACCAATGCGGTCTTTGACCGAACCCAGTGGATTATAAAATTCCAATTTACCGACAATGGTCGCTTGGCAATCTTTGGTGACTTTGTTGATTTTAACTAGTGGCGTATTGCCGATTAACTCTGTGATGTCGTTTGCGATTCTCATTTATCTGCCTCCTTTGATTTTCTCAAATAAACCATCATTAACGTGATCGCCGCCGGGGTCACTCCTGAAATACGGTTAGCCTGGCCTAAGGTCATCGGCGAGAATTTCTTAAATTTTTCACAACTTTCTTTAGAAAGCCCTGGAATTTGGTCAAAATTCATTGTCTGTGGGATCCGGATATGCTCGATGTGCTTGAATTTCTCTACATCTTTATTCTGACGGTTGATAAAGCCTTCATACTTTATCTCGTATTCAACCTGAGCTATCACCTGTGGGCCTTGGTCTTTTAACGTACCGTCAAAAGAAGCAATCATCTGGTAACTGACCTGCGGTCTCTTTAAAAGTTCATATAAACTTGTCGGCTGACGCAAAGGGCTTGAATCATTCTCTTCCAAAATTTTATCTAATTCCGTGCCGGGATTGATTTTCGTATGACGCAAGTGTTCAATCTCACGCTCAATCATTTCATATTTACTTTGGACTTTCATATAGTCCTCATCGCAAAGCAACCCCAGCCGATGGCCCAACCCAGACAAACGCTTATCTGCATTATCTTCGCGTACAATTAAACGATACTCTACACGCGAGGTGAACATGCGATAAGGTTCTTCAGTGCCTTTAGTAACTAAATCATCTATCAGCACGCCAACATACGATTGCCGTCCCAAAACAAACGGCTCCTTGTCTTTGGCAGAAAGTGCCGCATTGATTCCAGCCACGAGCCCTTGAGCCCCAGCCTCTTCATAACCGGTTGTCCCATTGATTTGTCCGGCCATAAACAGACCTTTGACTTTCTTCGCTTCAAGGGTGGATTTTAAATCTGTCGCATCAATAACACCATGCTCAATGGAATAGCCAGGACGGACAATAATTGCTTTCTCCAGACCTGGGATAGAATGCACCATCGCCTCTTGCACATGCGCTGGTAAGCCGGTTGAGATCCCATTAGGGTAATATTCAAAAGTCCCCAGCCCTTCTGGTTCCAGAAAAACATGATGAGTGTCCTTATCGGCAAATTTCTTTAATTTATCCTCGATAGAGGGACAATAACGCACGCCGGTAGCCTGAATCTGACCTGAATACATAGGCGAGAGGTGAAAATTGGCACGAATAATATCGTGGGTCTTTTTGGTCGTGCGTGTGATATGGCATGGTAGTAATTTTTGTTCTTTGGGAATAAAAGCTGTGCGAAAAGAAAACGGTACCAGTGGATTATCGGAGTCCTGTCGTTCTAAATCCGTAAAATCAATGGTACGTCCGTCTAATCGAGGAGGTGTCCCGGTCTTAAACATACGTACGGTAAAACCCAAAGCACGTATAGAATCAGCTAGGCGGTTGGAAGCCTGTTCGCCAATACGACCGCCAGGGGTAATGTGAGTGCCCATATGTATACGACCGTTTAAAAATGTTCCTGTGGTGATAACTAAAGCTTTTGTAGCAATGGCGTTTCCATCGGCTGTTTTGATGCCTGCTACATGCCCACAGGCAACTAAAATCTCTCGAACCTTATCTTCTTTAATATATAAATTCGATTGTTGGCGCACCACTGACTGCATATACAATTTATATTGTTTGCGGTCGCTTTGGCAGCGGGAAGAACGAACAGCTTGGCCTTTAGAAGCATTGAGTTGGCGAAATTGAATGCCTGTACGGTCAGCCGCAAGGCCCATTTCACCTCCTAAAGCATCGATTTCTTTGACCAATTGGCCCTTGCCTACCCCGCCAATCGCAGGGTTGCAGCTCATCTGGCCAATAGTTTCAAAAGACAAGGTCACCATGAGCGTCTTAGCCCCCATACGCGCACTGGCCAAAGCAGCTTCAACCCCGGCGTGTCCGCCACCTATAATGACGCAATCAAAAGAATTCATAGACGAAAGAATTTACAACGAAAGTGTTGAATTGTCAAATGTTTACGCGTCGATAGAAAGATTTATGAAGATGGAGGGGCACAGGATTCGCGGATGATTAAATTGGGTTCCAGAACTTTCTGGACTAAACCAGTTAGCTTGCCTTGCATAATTTCATAAATAATGTTGACTGCTTCTTCCCCCATGGCAAACAAAGGTTGTTTTATTGTCGTTAGGGCCACCGCACCAAAAATACCGGCAGGGTTATCATCAAACCCGATAACAGAAATATCCTCAGGGACTTTTATACCATTTTCATGGGCCACTGATATGATTTCCAAGGCCATATCGTCGCTAGCGGCAAAAATGGCAGTGGGTGGATTATCTAAAGAAAAAAAGTGCCCGGCAGCGTCCCTTGCAGATCGTCTGGAATAATCCCCTTTATAAAAATACTCCGGTTCAAAAGCAATACCGTTTTTCATCAAGGTCTTTTGAAATCCTTCATATCTGTCCATGCCAGCTTGTGTTTGCATATTGCCGGTAACTGTGGCAACACGTTTATGGCCTAAACTAATCAAATACTCCGCAGCAATCATGCCTCCTTTAACATTATCAACAGCAATATAACTGACTCCTAAATCTTTGACCAAATGATTAATAACCAAACATGGCGTGCCATCGGATAAAGCATCCTCCACCTGGGAACGATTTTCAATAATGTCTGCAAAAATAAGCCCGCCAGCGTAGCTTGAACGTAAAGGATTTTTCCCGTCAGTGATGTAAAAAATTAAATCCAGGTGGGAAGTCTCACAACCATGGCCGATCCCGCGCATCAACTCTACGGCATAAAAAGAATGGAAAATACCCGGAAATCCTGGGATAACAAACCCTACTGCAGTACCCATGCCCCCTCTAGCTAAACGCTGAGCTGTAGGGTTAGGCCTGAATTTCAATGCAGCAATCGCTTCTTCGACTCTCGCGACTATTTTCTTATCAACGGTAGGAACTTTATTGATAACGCGAGAAACAGTAGTGATTGATACATTGGCCTTTTGGGCTACATCAGTAATGCTGACTTTCTTGGAAGCTTTCATCGAACCTGGTCGCCAATTTGTAACTTGGCCTTTTGATCCTTAATATCAGCTGCGGAAATGTCGCGACGCACTTGAATTACCTGTAGAAGGGCAATTTCACTACCATCACGATAAACTTTGAGAACTCGTCCTATGCTGCTGCCTTGAGCTTCACCCCAGTCAATGATTACAAAATTATTTTTCTCGTTAATGCTAATGATCTTATGGGCCCGGGCTTGAGTTTGAGATTGGTCATTACCTGAAGCGTTGACAACAATCGGAGGCAACTCTATTTCTTTATTGTTTTTGACTTGTTTAATTTGAGAAATCTTTTGATCAAGATTTTGTTTAATCTGCCAAATTTCATTAATACGATCTTGTATGACCCCTTCTGTATCTGCCAGTTTTTTACTCATATCATCTTTTTCTTGTTTCAAACGTGCTACTGTTTTTTCAAGCGCAAGTTTGGTCGATACCAACTGTCTTACATCAGACTGTAACTGATTGTTGTCCTCTTTGACCTTAGTTACAAAATCATTGGCAACTTTTTGATCTGACCGGGCGCGGGCCGCTTCCATAGATAAATTACTAGCTAAATCGTCTCCATCTTTCACTTTACGTTGCAAGTCTTGTATTTCTTTATCGAAATTATCAGCCATCATTTTCTTTTCATTAGTCAAACGACGTTCCACCTCTAATTTATCATTATTCAAACTTTTGATTTGGAGTTGTAAATCAGAATTTTGTTTCCTTAAGTCAGCGACCTGTAAACCAGCAGCATCCAAGTCTGATTTGGCTTTATCTAATTGTACTTCGAGTTCGGCCTTTTGTTTAAGAATACCAGCCCAATACGGATCCCCTGTTGCTGGAGTAGCAGCAGGCACAACGGAAGTTAAAGACGTATCTTCAGATTTTAGCTGAACAGGTTTCTCCTTGTAAACAATTTTCACAGGTTGATGTTGCAATTTGGTCATCAACTGGTCACGTTCTTTACGAACTGTCTCCAGACGATTCTTCCAATCATCACGTTCTTGATTGGCTTGATTGATTTGACTTGTTAAATCATCCGCTTTCTTTTTTAAATCGTCCAAAGAACTTTGTAATTGGTCATTTTCCCTACCTTTATCCGTAAGACTCTTCTTCAGATCAGCAATGTCTTGTTGATATTTCTTAGAATCGGCAAGAGCTTTTTCTTGTTTACCTTTCACATCGGTAAGTTCATCTTGGAGGCTTAAATTTCTTTCTTCAATCACTTTCTTTTGATATAGGGCAAACACAGCAATCCCAATAGCAGCCACTAACAGAACCGTTAAAATTATAATACCACGCTGGATTGCTTGGGACATAACGCCTCCAAAAAAAGGTTTTATTTAATATTAAATATAACAAAGGTATTAAAGCAACACAAGAAATTTTATGATTTTCTTAAGAGTCTATTCAAAATGAATGTCGTCGAGAAAAAAGGTGCAGGAATCAGGATTGTTATCCACATTGGCTATCCATGCAAAACCACCACTAATATAAGATAAATCTTTGCCACGCAAGTCGATAGAATATTTCCGCCAATTTTTAGAAAGGATGACTGGACCAATGGATGCCGTATCTGAGTCGGGATAGTCTTGATTTTGTCCTACCCCTCCAACTTTAAATTCGGCAATCTGTTCACCGCCTTTTTCTCCCTTGGCCCAAAAAACTAATTTTGTAGCGCCAGTCAAATTATAACCGCCTTTTTTGTCTCCCCAATTATCTGCAGGATTAAGCCAATAGACCCCTGCCCAATGTCGACTTTTGGCAGAACAAGTTACGTCGTATATGACTTTAATACAGGTCTTACCTTCGTGACAATCCTGTTGCCAGCCGTCATTCATTTTAATACACTCTCCTGTAGGCATGTAACCTGAAGGAGTATAACGATTAAGGGACCCTTTATCTTGGTAGACGATAAATTTCGGAAAGGGTTTATTTTCGTTAGTTTGGGCCTGAGCTAAAACCGGCACGACAAAAAATGCACAAAATAAAAAATAAATAAATTTCATAGAAAAACTTCTAAAACTCTTTTGATCTCTTTACCCCAACAGATTGGGGGTAAAGAGATCAAAACATTAAAAAGATAAATAATTAAATTAGGTGGCGTTTTCCATTTCACCCAATTTTTGTTGAGCAGCTTCTGCAGGTTTCCAGAACCAACCTTGTGGATCCCAACATTGAGCATAAAAATACTGGTCGATCAGTTGCTTATAGGCTTTAGCAGCTTCTCCTTTATTACCGGCGTTACGGTAGGCTTCACCTAGGATAAAAAGGGCCGTCCCCACATCATTAAGAGCCCAGTAGCTCATCGTTTTTTCTTTGGATTCCCAAGGATATTCTTTCAAAGAAGCCTGCATTTCTTTGGCTTTAGCAGAATAAAGATCCGTAGTTTTATTGACATAGGCAATCACCGCATTTAAATCATTGGCGGCCAAGGCTGCCCAGGCTTTTTGTACTAATTGGCTAGAAGAATAATCACCGAAATCAATGTTGACCCCGGATTTGATCATGGCCAATTTTTCTTTGGCCGCTTCAGCCGGTTTCCAGAACCAGCCTTTGATGTCCCAGCATTGACCAAAAGAAAAATCTTTAATGAGTTTATTAAAAGCTTCTTTACTTTCATCTTTCATATTGGCTTTACGATAGGCTTCTCCTTGAATATAGTAACTAGTCGCCACATCATTAAGAGCCCAATATTTAAAGATATCATCATTGCTTCCCGTAACATAATCCTTAAGACTGGTTTGCATTTGTCGGGCTTTTTCAGCGTAAAGCTCGATACATTTGTTAGTGTAAGCTAAGACCGCTTCAATGTCATTTTTATCAAGAGCACCCCATGCTTTCGATACTAAAGTTGAGGAACGATAGTCCCCAAAATTGTACGCTTGGGCTTTCGGTCCTTGCGCTTGAGGCTGGTCTGACGGACCTGAAGACTGATCTCCCTGTACTTGCGGCTGATCTGCCGGCAACGGTTGTGCAACCTGCACTTGGGTACTGGCCTGTGCTTCTGGTTGGACATTGTCCTCAGCATAAACCACAGGGGTCATCACTAAAATCAAAAAAAATCCTAACAACTTCTTCATACGAACCTCCCTTGAACTAATTATGTTAAACAAATTTATGTCCCCTCTAGACAAGAAAAAAAGACTACTCCTTGGAGTTCCAGAGTTCTTTATAAGTATAATATACTTTCCTGGGTTCGCGCAAGTATGGGCTATCCCTACCGTCTCCCTGGCCAAATAAACCAAACCATTCCTCATAATAATAACCGCCAGCAAAAGGACCCACTACATCAACATTAGTATTATGAATTGCAGGCTCATAATTCTTCCACCACTCATCTAACCACTCAAAAGCAACTCCACCAACGGCGTTACCTTCTCCGTTGGCGTAGCCTGCACTATTGTAAAGTATGTCCAACCAGTTACCTTTATGATAAGCAGCCTGTGCGTCCTGGGCTTCTTGCGTGCTCATACCAGGCCCACTGTAAGATGGGGCCCCATATTCAGTAATAAAAGCCGGTTTATCTGTCAATTCCGCCACTTCCTGCCAAAAAGAACCAAATCCATAATCCCCACGATAAACATTGGCACCATACGCATCCACATCAGGTGCATATTTAGCAAATTTATCTAAAAATAAAGTGTCCCCATTACAAATAGCAACGGGGTGGTTTGGATCAATCGATTTAATCATTTTGGCGACATCATTAACAAATTTATAATAAGCATCAGGCTTTTTATCAGCATTGGATGCCACCCCATAATTATTTTCATTACCTAACAGCCACATCAAAATATAAGGTTCATCTTTAAATTCCATGACCATACGCTTGACAGACTCCATCATATTTTTCTGTTGCTCAGGGTTCTCATAATCGGTCCCATCTGACCAGGAAGCGCCGGAACCAACCGCATACTTACCAATAAGATTGCCCATTAAAACCATAAAACCATAATCTTTATACATTTTTCTTAAAAATTCTTTTTTAGGTTTAATAGGATTATAGTAAATACGAAGGGTGTTTACTCCCATTTCCTTCATAAGAGTAAAATCACCCACGTTAGGTTCATCAGGGTCCTGTTTACCGTTACCATTTTTATCGACCCAAGCCGTATAGGCAGGATTAGGGTCGTCATCCATCCAATTAGCCAACGTACCATCATCGGGACTTTGTCCGACCTTCGTCGGCGTATAAGTAACGCCTTTAATGAGAAAAGGTTTATTATCGACAATAAGCTGCCAATGGCCGTTGGCATATTTGACAAAATGGACAACCCCATGCCCTAAACTTTTAACTGGTTCTCCTAAAAGATTCTTTTGTTTTTCTACATCTGAAGCTTCCTTGGCAAGTTCAACACTATCAAGCTGTCGGATTTCTCCTGGATTTGTAACTGGAATTTTATTGGAAGGGTCATTATCAAAAAAATTGAGAATTTTAATTTTTGCCCCTTTAAATTCTAGTTTAAGTTCAGGGTGTGTGCGAATGATGTAATGGATTTTAGCAATCGCGGCCTGAGATGGGAACCACGGTGTATGCCAATACGTCCAAGCTAAAGTCCCTGGAAATTGCACAATGGCCGCATGGTAACATTTAATGGCCTCATAATACATTTTGGCCTTTTCAAAAACAATACCCATATAAAACAAACGTACCCCCCAAGACTCAGGGGCAGTAATCCATTTATATAAAGCAGCTTGCAAGTCTGGGGTGTTAATAAAATCCCAGTGACTTCCCTTTAAACGCCCTTCTTTCAATGCTTTCTTATATTGTGGATCTTCATAAACATCTGATATATTAGGATAAATACCCTCACCTAAAGCGGCGATGAGCCCTTTTCGGTCGGTAATTTGATAATGATAATCCCTGGTTCCTACATTAAGAAAATTGCCATACTTAGTGTAATCCACCTCTTTTTCTTTACCAGGAAAAGCCAAAGTAGGCATAGTTTGTGGTCTCAAATCAACAGTTTCTTTTATTGGACCGGTAACTCCTAACATGACATCAATACTGGCCTGTGACTTTTCCGCCACCGACCAATAAGCACCCCGGCTGGGGTCGAAACACTGGGACCCGGGATATTGGGCAATAATACTCTTAAACTCCTTGATCGCCTCTTCTTTTTTCCCTTGATGCATTAAAGCCTCGGCCTTAATAAACAAAGCAGTAGCCACATCACACATGATTTTATAATGGCTAATCTTGTTACGAGGGGGGAAATTGCTTAATTCGGAAGCCAAAGCCTTGGCCCTATCTCCATAGGTCTTAATTATTTCGTCAGTCAAGCTGGAGAGTGTCTTGAGATCTCCAGACCTGGAGGCTTTCCATGATAAACGAACAATTTCGGAGGAATCCCTCTTTGAACTTGCCTGATCGGAAACAAAATCCTGTGCTTGTACGTACGACGCTCCCAAAAATAAAAAAACAAATAAAATAACGTAAACGCGCAAAAAGCCCAATTGCTTCAACCTTGTCAAGTTGTCTACCATTATGGGGGGGTTTTGCATCATCCTACCACTTCTCCTGAAGAAAGGCCTTTGACAATATATTTCTGCATGGCCAGGCATATCAAAATGATAGGTATAGCTGCCATCGTTAGGCCTGCCATCAGAACCGGATAATCAGTACTGTTGGCCCCCTGAAAGACCACAAGGCCTCTTTGCAAGGGCATCAATTTAGTATCTTCCAAAAGTAACATAGCCAAAATATACTCATTCCATACGTTAAGTGAATTAAAAATCACGATGACCGCAATGGCCGGACGAGCAAAGGGCATGGCCATGTTCCACCAAATTCCCAACTTACCGCAACCGTCGATACGAGCGGCATCTTCAAGCTCAGGGGGCATTTTATCAAAAAAAGTCTTCAATAATAAAATACTCATGGAAAGCCCGACATTGATCATGCATAGAATATAGCCGAAACGGGTATTGACCAAATGCAGTTTAGTCACGAGTACGAACAGGGCCACAAAGGAACCCGGCAAAGGGATCATCATCGCCCCCACAAACATATAAAAAATGATGTTTTTACCGGGAAATTTTAACCGAGAAAAAGCAAACGCGGCCAGGGATGAAATGAAGACAATTCCCGTAACGACACACACCGTGTAAATAACGCTATTTAAAAAATAGACGGCGAAATTACCTTTTGTCCACGCAACGGCGAAATTACCAAAGTTCAAATGATGGGGGATAAGCGCCTTGTCGATAAAAACAGTTTCATTGGTCATAAAAGAACAACGT